>CAYWZD010000485.1:0-3428 GCA_964462755.1 uncultured Victivallales bacterium
GCGGGTTCGATTCCTACCGGAAACTTCAGGGCGGCGAGCTCCTCTACAACAAGACGTTTCAGCCGAACCCTGGACAGGTGGACGTCTGCGCCCCGATCGGGACCAATCCCGACAGGAGCCTCTGCGAGTGGCTGGTCAATTTTCCCCTGTATGGAGGTGTCGTATCCGTCGAGATCGGGATCAAGGAAGGCGCTTCGCTTCTTCCGCCGTTCTCCCACAAGGTAAAGGAGCCTGTCCTGTTCTATGGCTCGTCCATCACGCAGGGCGGATGCGCCTCCCGTCCGGGGAACGCCTACACATCCATGCTCTGCCGCAAGGTGGACGCTCCGCAGATCAATCTCGGTTTTTCCGGGTCCGGAAAAGGGGAGACGGCCGTGGCGCACGCCATCGCCGGACTGAATCTGTCTGCCTTCGTGATGGATTACGACCACAATGCTCCGAATCCCGAACATCTTCAGGATACGCACCAGCCGTTTTTCCGGATCATCCGGGCGGCGCAGCCGGAACTTCCGGTGGTCTTCCTTTCCAAGTGCGACTTTTACGGGACGGACCCCGAAGTCCGCCGCCGCGACATTATCCGTTCGACATATGAGAGCGCCGTGAAGGCGGGCGACCGGAATGTATATTTCATCGACGGCGCCATCCTGTTCGGAGGAAAAATGCGCGACGCGTGCACGGTGGACGGCTGTCATCCCAACGATCTTGGGTTTTACCGGATGTACAAACATACGCTTCCCATTCTCAAACTGGCACTTCAAAATGCTCCGGAAAGGAACAAGACACGATGAAAAAATGGGCTTCCGACATTCTTACCATGCAACAGTATGACATGCGCATGCGCGATCTTGAGACCAAATACCGCAGCATCCCGCAGGAGCGTGCCCGTCTGCGGGAAGAACTTCAGGTCGCCGCCGATGTCGTGAAAATCGCCCGGGAAGAGCTTCTGAAACAGGAAACCGCCTATAAGAAGCTCGAAGCCGCCATTGCGGAACTGAATGACAAAAACCGCAAGACCCAGACCCAGTCGGCGATGGTCAAGAAGAATACCGAATATCAGGCGATGATGGCGGACATCGAAGCCACCCGCGGAAAAATCTCCGATCTGGAAACGGAGGAAATCGAGCTGATCGACCGGATCGACGCGGCGAAGAAAAGACTGGCCGAGACTGAACGAGAATATGTCGCCGCGGAGCGCCAGACGAAAGAGGAGCTGGCCGATTTCGACGGACTGGTGGAAACGATCAAAGAGGAAGTCCTGAAGATCAAAGCGGACAAAAAGAACTTCCTCAAAGTGGTTGAACTCAACGTTCTGAACGCCTACCGCAACATCCTTGAAAGAGACAAGGGGAGGCCTGTTGTTCCGATCACCAACGGTTCCTGCGCCCATTGTCTTCTGAAGGTGACTCCGCAGGTGAGCAACCAGGCGAAAAAGGGGGAACTGGTTTTCTGTGACAACTGTTCCCATATCCTCTACGACCCGAACGCGCCGGATTGACAAATAAACATTCGCTCTTTTGTCCGGATGGGCGTTGTCGGGGAGGTGTAAGGGATGTGAAAGTGCTTTTTCTGGAGGCTTTCGATGAAAATTTTCTGCAAGTGTCTTGATTTTTGTTATTCCCGCTGATATTATAATGATTATTTTGTGCGGCATTGTTCGCAGTGTCGTGAATTCAAGTCAATCAGGATGAATCATGCGCTTAATCATATGGCTGTGTATTTTTTTCAGTTTGACATTCACCATGTCCCTGCCCGTCGAAGGGAACGATAAAAATCCGGCATACAAGAGGATTCTCCTGATCGTGTCTTATCATCTGGGACAGCCCTGGACTGCCGAGCTGACCAATGAGATTTCCGAAGGAATCCGCAAGTATCCGGAGCCGTGCGTCATGGATGTGCTGTCTCTGGATTCCTGGCGGACGGGGGATGCCTCCGCCGTTCGGGAACGGTTCAAGCCGTATCTGGAAAAAATCCGCGGGGGATTCTACGATTTGATCATCGCCGCGGATGATGACGCGGTGGAACTGATGTTTGAAAATTATGCCTCCAAACCGGAGAACGTCCCCTTCATTTTCTGCGGATATGAGAACTATTCGCCTTCCCTCCGGACAAAATACAAGAATATGACCGGCGTGACGCAGGAATACGATCTGGAATCCACCCTCCGCGTGGGATTGCGCCTGATGCCCGATACGAAAGAGATTGTCCTGCTGACCGATTCTTCTCTGCGGGGAGAGCGTCAGGAAGCCTTGATCCGTGAAAAACTTCTGAAAAATCAGGAATTTCCCGTCAAATTCAGCTTCCTCAGCAATAGAAATTCGACCCTGCCTCAGTTGCGCAGCAAACTCAAGGGGCTGCCGATCGATTCCTTCCTGGTCCTGCTGCCGCGTCTGCATGTATACAAGGAAGGGTATGGGTCCATGATGGCGCTTGCGCTGGATCTGAAGGAATACGCTCCTTCTCCTTTCTTCTCCCTGACGAGTCAAACCCTCGGGCACGGTTCCCTTGGCGGATACATGACGCGCGGGTCCACCCATGGACGCGAAACCATGCGTCAGGTGGCGGCTGTCTTCCGGACCGGTTCCGCGGACCGGATTCCCGTCCTTCGCGGGACCGTGGAGGCTGTCTATGACTGCCGCGCTCTGACGGAAGCCGGGCTTTCCCTGCAGGACCTGCCGCCCGGCGCGGTTCTTGTCAATGCGCCGAAGACCATTCTTGAAACACACCCCCGGACGGTCCTGTTCGGAACCGCGTTCCTGGCTCTATTGTTTCTTTTCTGCGGCATTTACCTCTGGATGGTTCACCGCTTTACCCGGAAGAACATGGCTTTCTACAGGGCCCTCCCGGTGCGGATCACCGTGCTGGACAAGAAGGAAAAGATTCTGTTCCTGTTTGCGAGCGATCTTCCGGAAAGCATGGCCGCGGATGTCCATTATCTGCGGGATTATCCGGAGATCGATTACGAAAAAGTCTCTCTCTATGTGGAGGAGTGTTTCCGGACCGGAAACCCGCGGTCATTCGAATATGAGAAAGAACAGACCAAGCGCTCCATGGCGGTTTCCCTGCTGCCGAAGCATATTTACGGGACGGAGGCGGTGATTCTGGTTTCACATGACAACTCCGAACTTCAAAATGTCTGGAAAGAACGCACCGAGCTGGCGGAACGTCAGAGAATTCTTCTTCATTCCATCGGAGAAGGATTAATCGCCACCGATCAGCATGGGATCATCACCTTGATCAATCCCGTGGCGGAGCGTCTGATCGGGGTTTCCCCGGAGGAAGCTATCGGGAAACCTCTGGATGATATATTCCATCTGGTCAGTTCCATCGATCGCCTCCCCATGGCATCCCCTGTCGAGGCCTTGCTGAGCCCGGGCAAGGGAGACGGCGGCAAGGAATCGCCCATCCTGCTGGCCCGGAACGGGGTGTCC
>CAYWZD010000486.1:0-3420 GCA_964462755.1 uncultured Victivallales bacterium
ATGCTGCTGGCGATGGAGGCGGCGATCATGCCCGGTCCGGCGATCAGCGGAGCGGCCAGCGGAACCAGGGAAATCTCGGTGAAATCGCTTCTCAGTTTCTCCTGCCGCCGCTGGATGAAACGTCCTTCGCGGATCGCCGTCCAGCCGATCAGAAAAACGACCATCCCGCCTGTAATCTGGAGCGAATAAAGCTCCACATGGAAAATGCGGCTCAGAATGAATTGTCCCGCGCCCGCCAGCAGGATCAAAATGCTCAGAGCCGCCGCCGAGGATTTCCACGACAGTTCAAAATTCTGGTGTTTTGTGAGTCTGGGTTCATACGTGGAGAGAAACATGATTTTGCTTGCGGGGTTCAGCAGGGCCAGCAGATAAAAGGCGTTTTCGCACACAGGAGCCATTTCCATTTTTCCGAGACATCTTTCTTTTCGCTTTTAATAATTTTTTCGCATTTAATATACTTGAAAAAAACAATTCAATCAATATATTGAAAACGAAAAATCAATACTGTAAAGGAATCAAATCATGGAAATCACGCAGATCCGCTATTTCATCGAACTGGCGCGCGAACTTCATTTTGCACGGGCGGCCGCCGGAATCGGCATCACCCAGCCGCCGTTGAGCCGAAGCATCCAGTCGCTGGAAAAAGAGCTCGGAGTTCCGCTTTTTTCCCGTTCGAACAAATGGAGGGTCTCCCTCACCGCCGCCGGAAAGGCGTTCCTGCCGGAGGCGGAAAGACTGCTCCGCCAGCTCCGGTATGCGGAGAATCTGGCAAAGGCCGCCGGAAAGGGAGAATACGGACGTCTGACCATCGGGGCGATCTCCTCGATGATCGGGAATCCGGCGTTTATCGACACGCTCGGAGACATGCAGAAGCATTTCCCGAAAGTCACGGTGGAAGTGATCGATTCGACCTCGGCCGGGCTGACCGGACAGATCCGGGAACGGACAATGGACCTCGCCCTGATGCGTCTCTCGGAGGAGCTTTCCGGAAACGATGAACTGACCTGCGAAAAACTGTATGACGACGATCTGGCGGTGGTTCTGCCGCGAAAACACCGTCTGGCGAAAAAAGCCGTTTTCCCAGTGTCGGCGCTGGCGGATGAACGTTTCATTCTGGTGCCGGCAAAGGCTTCCGCCGTCTTCCGGAATTATATCTTCCGCTTCTGCGAAACACGGGGCGGCTTCATCCCGAACGTGTCCAAGGAGATCAGCAATTCCTACACGGCGCTGCGCCTGACCGCGGCCGGGCTTGGAATCACGATCGTTTCTGCGGCTTACAAGGGAATGTTCGGAAACCGTTTGTGCTATCGGCGGTTCAGCGATTTCCAGCCGCGTCTTCCGATGTATGCGGTCCACGCGGCCGACAACCTTTCCCCCGCGGTGGGTTTCTTCCTCCAGCTTCTGAAAAAACGTATCGCGAAGTGAGTTGTTTTCCGGTTTTCGTCAGGAACGGTTCACCTCGATAGCGTTGAGGAAACGCATCGAGCCTTCCCGGAACTTGTTCTTGTCATACAGAAAATCGAGGGTGAGCATACCGTTCTTCACCTCGATGTCCTTGACTTCCACAACCAGAGCCTTGTCAAAGTTTCCGCCGCTTGCCTTGTAGACATCGAAATCATGCAGGACCATCTGTCCGTTGGCACGGAGGGAGAAGACGTTCTGGCCCTCCTTGTAGCCGGGTTTGTAACCCCATTTCAGGAACAGTTTCACATTGTATTTTCCGTCCGGGACTTTAAACTTGTAGGCGTCAATATCATAGATTTCGGTACGGAATATCTCCGGATACGCCGCCCCCTGAATGCCGTCGATATTGCGGATGACCGTCTTGGCGTCGGGCCCCGCATGACCGTAGAGTCCGTCAAATTTCTGATCGGGGAAAAAGAATGTGCCGTCCGGGGCGGTATAGAAGAAAGTGGCGCCGCAATTCACCCGGAAAATTCCCTTCTTGATGAGAGAGTGCTGTTTCTTGATGTTCTCGACATCCGCCACTTTTTTGAGAAGGCTGTTCATGCGGACGGCAAAGCAGAGACGATGCGTTTCCGCATAGCGTTTTTCCGCAAACGCCTTTTCGATCGCCGGCATCAGTTTCTCCTCCTGTTCCACATCGATTCCGTTCTTCTTCAGGAACCGGACAGCCTCCTTCAATCCGGCGATGCGTTCCTTGTAGAAGGCGACCGCTTCAGCGGGTTCCTCAGCCAGGGAAACATTCAGGATTTTGACATCCTTTCCGGGGAAGAGGAAACTTCGGAGCTGGAAAGGTTTGAGCTCGATTTCATGTCCGGAAAGCGACTCGTCCGTGGAGAGGTCGGTATAGCTTTCCGTGCCAAAACCGAGGAATCCCTTTTTGTCGAACTCCAGACGGACCTTCACCGGCGTATACAGCATGTTGACCACATAGAAATACGTGCCGTTCTTCGTTGGAAGATAGCGTGCTACGACCGGATCGGCGATGCCGGGCGCGGTCTTGAAGGGCTGCGCGGGCAAAGCACAGTAGGCCTGTGTGAATTCGCGGGTCTCCGCGTCGCGGCCGAGCGACCCGAGGGGCTGTCCGCCGACCGTGATTTCCTGAGCGTCCATCGCGCCCACAAGATAGGCTGGCTCCTTCAGGAAGAAACGTCCGTGCGCCTTGGGGTCGGAATCCTGAAAATAGGACGGGAACCGTTTCGGCAGCAGAGAATTGTTGAAGGACTCGAAATAGACGTTGTAGACAATCGCGGCGTCAAGCGCGCCATTCTGCTTGAAGAGGCTGTTTTCAGGACGTCCCGCGTCATACATCTGCTCATTGGTTTCGGGTTCCGGCCTGCCCCAGAAAGCGGCGTTCCGATTGGCGGTGGGATAACGGGTAGCGGAGAGGCGGACGCCCGGAATCTTCTTGATTTCGGCAACATTCACGCCGCGCTCGTCATACATCTTGTCATCCTGCTTGAGAGAGACGATCAGTTCAGTATCCTTGCCGTATTCATTCAGCAGGGCACGGAGTCCGGCGATGAACTTTGTCACCTGCTGAGAACGCCATTTCAGCCATGCGTCGCGCTTTTCATCGGTCAGGAAGCGATAGCGTTCCGGCCCAGTCTTGAAGGGGACCTGAATGCCGGTGTCCTTCGTGAAACGGGCGATGGTGTCATCGCCATATCCGTTCCGGAGGGAGTCCCATGTGCCGAAAAAGTCAGTGAAGAAGACCACTCCGCCGAAACCGGGATGATTGCCATGACGACGCAGAGTTTCACGGAGGTGATTTCCAAAAAGACGCCTCACCTCGGGATGCGAAAAATCGGCACGCTTCCCCATTTTGCCGCTGCGGATCGGGTTCCCGAAGTTGTCGACCATGACCATGCCGGCCTTTTCGTAGTCGAAGTCCATGCAGGCGGAATTTTCCATCTCCGGAATGTTGTAGTAGGTGAGCATGGCCATATATTTGAC
>CAYWZD010000487.1:0-3418 GCA_964462755.1 uncultured Victivallales bacterium
GTTCCAGATACTTGAGCGCCTGATTGAACACGGAAAGCCCGGTCTCCATGATCGGATTGATGTTGGAGAGCCCGCCCGCGCGGAAAAACATCTCGCCCATCGCCAGCGTGGTGTGACCGCCGCCGGCATAGACGTTGATGAGTTTGTCCGCGGCGATGGCGTCGGCCATCATTTCCGCCGCGCGGTGAATGTTTTCCCCCTGTTCGTCGACGACCTTGCGGATATTTGCAATCGCCTTCTCGACATAACCGAAATCGTTGATTTTACTCATAAAAACCTCTTTATTTCCCTATAATTTTCCCGGTTTCCACAGCCATTTTTTCCAGTGTGGCGGAAAGGTTCTTCAATGCGCCTTTCCTGTCCGGAGCCATTTTCGCAAGCGGCTTCCGGTAGAAGGCGTCGACAATCGGTTTCTGGATAGCCTCAAGGTCTTTTTCCGCATAATCCATCCGGACGCGTTTTCCTGTCTTGAGATACTTCCGGATTTCTCCCGCGGCAACCTCCATTTCCGGAAGATAGACTTCTGTGAGAAGTTCCGTAATGTACGCGCGGCAATAACCGTTTTCGGCATTCCCCTTGAGGGTATGTTCGAACTTCGGATTGCATTCATGCTTTTTCTGAAGGTCGCACAGGGAGGCATACAGGGAATACTCGTCATGAGAGGCCAGCAGGTCCCCCAGCAGGGAAAGCATCGTCTGATTCCGTTTCAGAAGATTGAGTATTTCCTTTGCATTGTCCTTGCCGTCACGCCAGGCCTCCAGTTCAAGCATCATCTTGCACAACCCGAAATGGAGGACGCGCGCCGCGGCGGTTCGCCCCAGGTCGATCAGATCGCGCAGCACGAATTCGTGCGCGTTTTTCAGGTCGACCGCCGCCAGCTTCCGAAAGATTTCCGGAGCCGCCTTGACCGGGTCCGCAAGACGCCCGAAAAAGAAGTCCGCCCGTTTCACGCGGTCGTTGTTCAAATTCAGAAGTTCGGATATCGGACGGAAGAAAATCTCCGAGAACTGAAACACGGTGGTCGCTTCCGGGCGTTTGCCGGGACCGTTCCAGTGACGGGTCTTGATCAGCGGAAGCATTTCCCGCCAGATCGCACCCATTCCGCGATCGTTTCCGAAATAACGTTTCGCACAGAATTTTTCGAGGAACGATTCGATCTTCAGATTGCAGTCGCAGGGATTCCAGGCATTGGCCGCCAGATATTCCAGCAGAAGGGTGTCCGTGTGGGAACATTCCGGCCAGAGCACCATGCCTTTGCACATGGGGTCCTCCGCGGCAATGGGCAGACGCCGTTCGATGGCATCATAGTTTCCGCGAATGTCGGTATTCGGCTCAAAAGCATGGAAGAAGCCGTAAATCCACGGGAACTTGTTCACAAGGTCCCAGTTCTGGAAGGTGCGGAGTTCGTCATCGGTGTCGGAGGTGTAGTCCAGAATGACCGTATTGTGCGGATTGAGCTCGGCGACCAGTTCGCGAACCTCTTCCGGAGTCCAATACATGCAGAAGTCCCAGCTTCCGATCAGGAGCGGAGCATGAGGATATTTTTCCCGCAATTTCTGAATGATCCGGCGATAGGTGTAGAGCTTCATCTGATGGTTGGACGCACGATCGTCGTAGCACCGGCGTTCCGCCAGTCCGATGGTATGAAACATCGCCGGAGAACCGTATTCCCTGATGTGCGTTTCGGTCAATTGGAAATACGCATCCAGATTCTTGTCCTGCCGGATGTCCCAGACCAGCCCGGTTTCTTCGCCGTACCCGGCTGTCGCCTGCGGCATGAAGTCGGGTTTGACCTTTTTCAGATATTCGAGAGGCGTGCGGCTGTACCAATGGGTCATGGTGCCAATATCCTCGGGATGCAGGAGGTCGCGTTCGCGGGCGTAGACCAGGATTTTTTTGCGGAGTTCGCCGCGATACTTCAGACTCCAGAAGAGATTGCGGTCGTCGTAGGAACGGTCCTTGGATTCCGGGACCTCCCAGCCGGGATAGCCGACAACCTCGGGAAACGTTTTCTGGAAGAGGTCGTCGAGGCCGATCCGGAGCATGAAGAGGTTCATGCGCTTCTTCAGGATCCAGTCGATCTCCTTTTTCCATTCGGGGAAGTCCCAGTGCTCCGCCTGAAAACGGTTCAGGCTCCGGTGGGCGAAGTAGCGGAGGCCGCGGTATTCGAAGCGCGGTTTCTCGCAGACCTTCAGACCGGAAAGATCAATGGATTTCCGGGCGGGAACAAGGTCGCCGTCCCAGAAGAAACGGCAGTCCGCGCGGAGTTCGAAGAAACGGTAGACACCGTACAGAAGCGAACGCGGACGTCCCCCGGCGATGAAGAGAAAACGGCGTTTGCCCTGTTCGGCGGAAACGATCTCATAGTCATCGGTATCGGTGGCGATGGAAAACTGGGGAATGACCTTTTCGATGATTTTCGCATGTGTAAAAGCATTGACCGCATCCGAACCGAGCACAACAAGGTCGCTTCTGCCGTCATCCTTGAGCGTGACGCTCAATTTCTGTCCGGTAACCTGTCGCCAGAATGAAACGAATTCATCCGCGGCGATCCGGTAAATGCCTTCCTCCTTCGGAATGAAAATCTTCAACATGGAGTTTCTCTCCTGCCTCAATATTGGTTATTATTTCTTCAGAACACGCTTGTAATTCTCGCCGATGCGGTCCCACAGCTTGAGGGCGTCGGGTGCGGCCAGAACGGTTCCGTAACCGCCGCGATAGGTCCAGGAAGCCAGACGGTCCACTCCGAGGGATTCATACAGATCGACCACCTTCTCGATCTGGGCGAAGTCGGCGGGCTGCTTGTAGTATCCCATGAGCCAGCGTTCGGACTGTTTCCCGTATTTCTTCGCCATTTCGACCGTGCGGCGGGTGATGTTTTCGAAGAAGGGAACCGGAAGCTCCCACGCGATGATCGTGGTGGAAAAGACATCGAAATACGGAGAGGCCGCCACCATGTCCCAGTTGTCATAGCCGCGGTATTCGGTCACGTAATAGGTGTTGAGCGTGGCGTGAACGCAGCAGGTGATCTCCTGTTTCGGGTCGATTTCCTTGATCTTCCGGGAGGTGTCCTCCAGAATGAACAGGGCTTCGCGCCAGCGGAACTGCTTCACGTCGTCGGTCATGACCTTCGGCATTTCGTAGCCGTAATAATCCTTGAATTTCTTCATGCACACGGGACAGCGGCAAGTCCAGTCCTCGCCCGCGCCGCCGGTAATGGACGCGTAGGATTTCGGGAAAGCGTAGTGGGGTTCATCCCAGAAGAAACCGTCCGCCCCGGCCTCGCGCGCCAGTGCCAGACAAATCCGCTGGAAGTAATCGCGGAAGGACTGCGTGTTGAAGCAGGCGTAATTCAGCTTCTCGCCGGTCAGCGCGGAAACCTGACGGTTTTCGATGTTGTTCTGAAGGAACAAGCTGA
>CAYWZD010000488.1:0-3415 GCA_964462755.1 uncultured Victivallales bacterium
TCACCATCTATAACCTCAAGAGACTTTCCAAAATGGAATTCAAGACAACGGGGAATAAATAATCATGGCCATCATAGGAAAAGTTGAAAGAAAAAACTGGAAGGTCAAACTTCTGAACATATCCATCCATGTGGTTCTCCTGCTGGGAGCCGTCACGATGGTTTATCCGCTTCTGATCATGATTTCAGGGTCCGTCAAAAGCGATGTGGACTTTTTCAAGTTCACGCTGGCTCCTGAATATATCTACAATCCGGAGCTGTTGTATAAAAAATATCTCCTGACAAAATACAACAATCTCAATGTCATGCTGTTTAATGACTTCCGACTTCCTGTCGGCTCGATCATCAATATTCCCGTTCCGGAAAACCTCTCCCATGCCCGGTATCAGGACTTTAAGGTTTTCCTATCCGAAATGCGGGAAAAGAAACCGCACTACTGGCGCGGAATCGGCATGGCGTTTGAAACCGGGGTCACCCCGCTCACCCTCCGGGAGTTCCGGGACTGGATGATCCGGAAATACGGAAATGGGAAGGAAGGCATTGACGCCCTCAATAATGCCAGGGGAACGGACTTCACCTCCTGGGAAGGGGTCTTGCTGACCATTGAGGATTTTCATCCCCGCCGGGCTCTTACCCAGTATGACACCGGTTTCCTGATTGATATCCTCGAATTCAAGAACACTCAGGTTTCCGGCATTCACACCTACTGGACCGATTTGGATGGTTATTTCGCGGCTTCTCTGCGTCAGGACTACATCAATGACCTGAAGACGGTCAACAAGGCATTCGGAACAAAATACAATGCATGGATGGATGTGTCCCTTCCGGAGGTCTGCCCGGAAGGAAAGCCCGCCCTTGCCAAATACTGGAGCCGATATGTCAAGGACTCCATCAACCCCGGATTTATCCGCATCCAGAAAGCGGCGGCTCCGCTCTGGACCGAATATCTCAAGAAGAAATACAGCGGCAACCTTCCCTCTTTCAATACGCTTTATGGGACCCGTTTCACCTCCTTTGAGGCAGTTCCCCTGCCGGAAACAATGCCGGCCGGGGGACAGCTCAAGATGGACTGGAGCAACTTCATTCTGGAGCTTCCCACGAAGTATTTTCAGCTCGACTCTTTCGCCGGAGAATACCGCCATTGGCTCCGCCGCAAATTCGGCACCATCAGCAAAATGAACTCCGCCTATGACCTGGGATACAATTCCTTCGACGAGGTGGACCTTCCTTCCGAAGCGGTGAACGACAATCTTGCAAAAGGCACCGACTGGAAAAAATTCATCGTATCGCTCAATCCCGAGGAAACGGGACTTTCCAGAAATGCCATCGGCAACTACCGCAGTTTCATCAGCCGGAAATACAAGAAGGACGACGCGGTGGACTTCAAGCGTCTTTCCCTCGACTTCAGGCATGACGTCAAAAGCAAGAATGAAATTCCATTCTATTCCGCCTTCCCGGTTTCTCCCGAAATCGGCAGCCGCGTCAAGGAGCTTTATGCCGAATTCATTGCACAGCCGGAAAATGCGGGTTTTCGGATCATTTCCCATCCCGGGAAACTGAAAGCACAGTGGCATAAATTCCTGAAGTCATCGTATAAAGACATCGATTCCCTGAACAATGCGTGGGGAATGGTTTACACCGACTGGGAGAAGATCAGCCCGCCCACCGCGGAATATGAATGGTTCCAGGTCCTCGACAACAAGTGGCTGCTGGTCAAGGAGTATCTCAAGCGCAACTATCTGATGGTGTTCGACACGATTCAGACCAACGGATTCGCCGCCAGAAACACGTTGGTATACTGCTTCCTTGCTGTCCTTGCCGCCCTGATCGTCAATCCTCTGTGCGCCTACGGCCTTTCCCGTTTCAAAATGGCTCCGGCCTACAAGATCCTGCTGTTCCTGATGCTTCCGATGGCGTTTCCCGCCATGGTTCTCGGCATCCCGCAGTTCCTTCTCATCAAGCAGTTGGGACTCCTGAACACCTTTGCCGCCCTGATTCTTCCGACGATGGCCAATGGTTACATGATCTTCCTCCTCAAGGGCTTTTTCGACAGTCTTCCCAAGGAGCTTTTCGAGTCCGCGGCTATTGACGGCGCCAGCGAATGGACGGTATTCTGGCACATCGCCATGGGGCTTTCCACACCGATCCTTTCCGTCCTTGCCCTGACCACCTTTACGGCCGCATACGGAAACTTCATGATGGCGTTCCTGTTGTGTCAGGACAGTTCCATGTGGACGATGATGGTGTATTTGTATCAGCTCCAGCAGCGAACCAGCCAGGCGGTGGGGTTTGCCGCCCTGATCATTGCGGCCATTCCCACTTTGCTGGTTTTTATTTTCTGCCAGAACATTATTATCAAAGGAATTGTCGTACCCACGGAAAAGTAATCCTTCCACAGGAAGGAGATTGCAAAAAGGAGGCGCGAGCCATGAGAAAACACGTTTACGGTTATACCATGGTTGAAATCCTGGTGGTGATCGTGATTGCCGCGATTCTTTTCGGAATCGGCATCCCGGCATTTTCCACCATGATCCGGGGAAATGCCATGACCACTTCCATCCGGCAGCTCACTGCCAAGATTCAGGCCGCGCGCTCCTACGCCGTCACCAACCGATGCTATGTCGCGATTGTTTTTCCGGCAGATGAGACACAAACGGATGCAACTGCCAACAGGATTAAAAGGAGTTTTCCATACATGTCGTTTCGGCCATGTAAGGTAACCACGGATGGAACCAACTGGGACTTCGATTCGTGGATTGATGGAGAAGATTGGCACCGTTTTCCTGTTGGAATCATTATTGGCAAGAATGCTACAGATTTTGCCAATGGATACGCGGTTGCCGGATGTGACATCAGGGATATTATCAATACTCCAGTTACCTCTTCCAAAACAACAGGTTTTTCCCGTGCCCTTATATTCAAGCCTGACGGGCAGATGAAAACACCTTCAGGAGATCCGACCATCCGCCTTGCCTACGGGCGATACATTCCAGATACAAACAATATCGTTAATACGGAAACGGAAAATGGAAGTGCGGTTTATCATCCAGTTGCCATTAACCAATATACTGGAAAAATGACTGTTAAGCCGGCGGAGTAGTCAGTTCAAGCCGGTTGGGAAGAACGACCCTTTTTTCAGAGCTGATTTTAGTAGTTTCGGTCAATGCGTTTCCAAAATCTGTCCTTATCATACAGGGTATTCATTCGTGGAATTGGGCCGAAAGGGGATTCCAGCTTAAATCTACTTCGAAAAGCAGGTTCACTCGATTTCTTCAAGGGTGATGTCTTTGAACATCAAGTCCTTCTGTGTGGTCAACAGGAAAATTGCACAGGCGTTTGTGCCTGGCCGGAAACTTCCATTGTTCAGGCCGTTTCGCGGTTCCCCGGAAATTTCCCCGGCGAATTCCGTCCAGACG
>CAYWZD010000489.1:0-3409 GCA_964462755.1 uncultured Victivallales bacterium
ATTTCCCTGACGAAAGCAATGGAACTGATTGAAAAAAATAATTCTCTCTGAAAAATTTCCAGCCGGAATTCCCGGCTGTTCCGGAGAAAACCGAGGATAGCTACATGCAGAATTTGATTAAAGACCGTCCGATTATCTTCTTTGACCTTGAAACGACCGGCGTCAATCTCCTGACGGACCGCATCGTGGAAATTTCCGTGGTCAAACTGCATCCGGACGGTTCACGCGAGACCCGCACGCGCCTCCTCAATCCGGAAATGCACATTCCCGAGGAAGCCAGTGCGATTCACGGAATCTATGACAAGGATGTCGAAAACGAGCCCACTTTCCGGGCCATTTCCAAGAACCTCTACATTTTCTTCGAGGACTGCGATCTGGGCGGATACAATATTTCCAAGTTCGACATCCCCATGCTGACACGGGAATTTTCACGGACCGGACTCTCTTTCTCCATTTCGAACCGCCGGGTCATCGACGCCTATCAGATATTCTGCCGCATGGAGCCACGCACCCTTTCCGCCGCTTACAGGGTTTTCTGCGGCAAGGATATGAAGGACGCCCACAGCGCGGAAGCCGACGTCCTTGCCACCGTGGAGGTTTTCGAAGGGGAGCTGGCCCGTTATTCGAAGTATCCGAAGGAATTGCTCCCCGAAGAGGTCGAGAAATTTCCGGAGACGCTGGATGAAATCCATCAGTTCTGTGCGCAGAACCAGATGGACGCCATCGATCCGGAGGGACGCTTCCGCTGGAAAAACGGTGAGCCCATTGTGGCTTTCGGACGCAACGCCGGAACTTCCCTCCGGAAGATCGCGGTTGAAAATCCCGACTTTTTGCGATGGATCATGCGTTCCGAATTCAGCCCTGAAGTAAAAAACATTGCCTCCGACGCGCTTCGCGGGGTTTTTCCTGTAAAGGGGTAGTTGATATCCATGAATGGCGACTATAAGCATTTGCTGAGTCTGCTGGACGACGAGAATGACCAGACCGCCAGTCTGGCCATGGCGGAGCTCCTTTCCCGGGACGAAAAACAGCTGGAGCCCGTTCTCCGCAAGCTTCAGGAGAGTTCCGATCCGCGTCTGCGGAAAAGAATCCACCAGCTTCAATCGACGATCTTTCTCCGTCGCAGACGGAAATCTTTTTCCTCCAATCTTTCCGAGAAGAAGCTCAATCTCCTCGAGGGGCTGATTCAGCTTCATCTCCTCTGGTTTGACAACGATTCCGCGGAAGGACTCCGGAAACAGTGGAACAAGCTTGTCGCCGAGGCGCGGAAATTCCGTCCGGACACGCTGGAGTCCATGGCGTATTTCATGCGGAAAATGAATTTCGCGTGCACGCACAAGGATGATCTGGACCCGGATCATATCTGTCTGGGAACGGTTCTGGACGATGCCGCCGGTGCGGACTTCATAATGTGCTCGATCGCCTGCCTGATTGCCGCCCACTGGAATCTCCATTTGCGGATCACGCAGTCGGCCGAAACCGATTTCATCCTGCTGGATGACGACGGAAACATCCTGGTGCCCGCCAATGACTGGGACTATCTTCCCTGCGATCACAAGAACTATGCTTTTGAGTTCTGGACCGTGCCGATGATTCTCCGTTACGGCACTGCCCTGCTGTTCGCTTGCGCGGTCAGCGCGGACAGCTTCCGGTATGTCTACACGATCGGTTCCTGCCTTTCGGGACCCTCCCGTCAGGACGGACCCGATTTCCTGCCGTTCCCGTACGGCCGTGACAAAAAATAACCGCGCATTGCCGTCCTGTTTTCCGGGCGGTGCGCGGCTTTTCTTGCCTTTCTGATTCTAATGCTGTCGTGCGTGGGCTTCCTGCAGCGCTTTGCGCATGGCCTCCAGCGGCGCCTCCTGTCCGGTCCAGATGGAGAATGATTTTGCCCCCTGATGGAGCAGCATGCCCAGCCCGTCGGCATGGGGAATGCCCTTTTCCTCCGCGTATTGGAGCAGACGCGTGCGTTTGTAGATGGTGTCGAAGAAACAGATTTTGGCGGGAAGGAGTTCCGGCGGGATCGGGGCCGGATCGTCTGATTTCAGCCCGAGACTTGTGCACTGGATCGCGACCGTCGACCGGTTCAGGAAGTCTTCCGCGGCGGAGAGATCGGCAATGGATGCCGTATGAATTTCCAGCGACGGAAAATGCGCGGCGATTTCGGCCGCCAGCGATTCCGCGGTGGTGAGTGTCCGATTCAGAAGAAACAGTTTTTTCAGGCCTTTCCGGGCAAAATGGAAGGCAACGGCGCGGGCGGCTCCTCCGCAGCCCAGAAAGACGGCCGCATTGCCGGAGACATGGTAGCGGAACGCTTCCCGGAGGGCGGTTTCAAGGCCGTAGCCGTCCGTGGAAGTTCCCCGGAGATGTCCGTCGAGATTGGTGACGGTATTGATGCTCCCGGCGGGGGCGGCTTCCGGGTCGATCTCGTCCAGAAACGGGATGACCGCGTTTTTGTGCGGGACGGTGATGTTGAAGCCCGCGAGTTTTTTGCGGGCGTCGGCGACAAAGTCTCCGAGTTCTCCGGAAGGCACATGGACCGCGATGTATTCTCCATCCAGGCCCAGCGCCTGAAATGCCGCGTTCTGCATGGCGGGAGAGAGAGAATGGGCGATCGGCGAACCGATGACGGCATAAATTTTCTTTTTCATTGAATGGCAGCTCCGTTTGCGGAAAAGTAGCACGGAAACTTTTTTTTGCAAATGGACTCCATGCTTTTTCCGCAAAAGACGGCAAACTGTTTTGCTGGACCTAAGTAAAGCGTGTCATGCAATACTCTCAGTATTGCCGCGGTCCAGCCGTGAAGGCTGGTCGTGCGGAGCACGAAATCCCCGCCCGGAGCGGTTCCCCCGCTCAAGTTCGAGAGCTCCGGGCGTCCCTGGATGCCAGCCTCACGGAAGCGGCGGCTCTCGCTCCTCTCGGAGCTCGTCCGTCAGCGGTGGAACCGCCGCCGCAAAGGCAAAATGCATGAAGGCTTCTCGCCCTCAAACTCCCCGGCAGGTGAAAATCACCTGCACCCCGGCAAACAAGTTTGCCGTCTTTGAAGATGGCGACCAATATAAAACCCCGGCTGAATAAGGCCGGGGTTTTGAAAGAACTCTTTTCGGGAAACTTTTCAGAGCTTCGCGATCTGTTTCGCCATTTTGTCGGCAAGTGCCGCATCGGGCAGAACCAGATCGGGCAGACGGCTGAACGGGATCATCTCCACGGTGAAGGGACCCTTGTAGCCGATTTTGTCGAGTTCTGCGAAGATCGCCTTGAAGTCGACCACGCCCTTGAAAAGGTCGTCGCCGAAACAATGAAGGCCTCCGCCGCAGTCGGTTTCCTCGAAGTTCTTGAGATGGACCGCCTTGATGTATTTGCCGAGAATTTCCGGATAATCTTCGGCGCGTCCGTTCAGGGCGACGTT
>CAYWZD010000490.1:0-3404 GCA_964462755.1 uncultured Victivallales bacterium
AGATCACCGACGGCTACGGCAAAATGGTCCTCGGCTACTTCGGCCGCACCCCGGCTTCTCCCGATCCGGAAATCGTCAAGATCGCTTCCGAACAGCTCGGCCTCCAGCCCACGACCGAAGACGTGCAGGACATCAATGACCGCAATCCGAAACTCGGAATCAAGGCCCAGAAAGCCCTTCTCGAGAAGGACGGACTGCCCGTGACCGATGAAAACATCTTCATCGTGGCCGCGTGTGGCGACAAGGGGCTCGCTTTCCTCAAGGGCGACAAGCCCAACGGCATCCGCTACAAAGAGGAAAAGAAACCCGCGAAGGCCGCCGGTCCCGCCTCCTACACCGTCTCCGCCGGAGGCAAGAGCTTCCAGGTCGAGGTTAACGGTTCCAAGGTTACGGTCAACGGCAAACCCTTCGACGTCGCCATCGGCAGCGGCGCGGCCGCTCCGAAAGCGGCAGCTTCCGCCGGTGCGGAATTTCAGGTTCTCAGCCCGCTTCCCGGAACCATCACTAAAATTCTTGTCGCGGAAGGCGATACCGTTGCCGCCGGCGACACGGTTGTGATTGTGGAAGCCATGAAGATGGAAACCGAGATCAAAACGGAAAAAGGCGGACGCATCTCCAAGATTCTCGTCGGTGTCAAGGAAGTCATCACCGCCGAACAGGCGATCGCCATGATCGAAGCGTGAGGAATTTTTCCATGAAAACAATCAAATATTTCCTGACGCTGGCCCTCTGCGCGGCTGTCGGCTTTGTGTTCGCACAAGGTCCGGCTCCCCTGCGGAAGGATTCCTACGAGTCCATGAAAAAAGATCCCCGGGCGGGAATTGGCAGCAATCTGGTCGAATTGACCAAAAGAGACAAGGAGAAGCTGTTCAAGCCCGATATGAAGGAATACCTTCGGACTCATGCCAAATACATCAACGAGGCGGAAGACGATCTGTTTCAGTGGTTCCGTCTCGACGACGGACGCATTGCCTTGGTCTACAAGGATACCGTCAAGAACGTGAAGGGCGAATCCGTTCCCGCTTCCCCGGCGACGATTTACTCCGTTTCGTTCGCGGCGAACCAGAAAATCACTCCCGGACGTGAGATCATGGTGCTGGCGATTCCCGGACGCAGCAAAGCCAAGGTCAAGAACATGGGAAATTTCCTGCCGCTGGCTCTGAATCCGGTTGTGCATCCCTCCGGATTGCTCAACCCCGGTGAAATCATTGCCTACTTCGCGCCTGAAATGCTGATTCATGACTCCGTTCTGGAGGGAACCGCTCCCCAGCGGCTGGATTCGATGGGGGCGCTTCTCCGCGGACTCTGGGAAAGCACCGGAATTTCCGACATCATCAATCAGACCGGCGCCAACTTCACTTCGACCTGGATTCTGGGGCTCGGACGCGTCCTCATGATCGCCGTGGGACTGCTCCTGATTTATCTGGCGATCGTGAAGGGCTTTGAGCCTCTTCTGCTGCTGCCCATCGGTTATGGCGCCGTGCTGGCCAATATCCCGCTGGCCGGAATCTCCGGTCCGGACGGCCTCCTCGGCATGGTCTACAACGTCGGCATTGACTCCGGCGTGTTCCCGCTGCTGATCTTCATGGGCGTCGGAGCCATGACGGACTTCGGTCCGCTGATCGCCAATCCGAAATCCGCCTATCTGGGCGGTGCCGCACAGCTGGGTATCTTTACCGCCCTGATCGGTGCTCTGGTCCTGGCCAAGTTCGGAATTGAGTTCGACCTCAAGGATGCCGCATCCATCGGCATCATCGGCGGTGCGGACGGCCCGACTTCCATCTTCCTGACCAGCCGGTTGTCTCCCAAACTTCTGGGAGCAGTCGCGGTCGCGGCCTATTCCTATATGGCCCTGGTGCCGATCATCCAGCCTCCGATCATGAAGCTTCTCACCACGGAAGCCGAACGCAAGATCCGGATGAAACAGCTCCGTCCGGTCTCCAAGCTGGAAAAGATCTGCTTCCCGCTCCTGATTACGCTTCTTTGCGCGTTCCTTCTGCCCGACGCGGCTCCCCTGATCGGCATGCTGATGTTCGGCAACCTGATGCGTGAAAGCGGCGTGGTGGACCGTCTCAGCGACACCGCCCAGAATGCCCTGATCAACATCGTTACGATCTTCCTCGGAATGGCGGTCGGCGCGAAACTTTCCGCGGATCAGTTCCTGACCAAGCAGACGCTCGGGATTCTGGTTCTCGGAGCGGTTGCGTTCGCCATCGGCACGGCGGGCGGCGTGGTTTACGGCAAGATCATGAACAAGTTCTCCAAAGACCCGATCAATCCGCTGATCGGCGCGGCCGGCGTCTCGGCGGTTCCGATGGCGGCGCGCGTCGTCAACAAGGTCGGACTCGAGAGCGACCCCCACAACTTCCTTCTCATGCATGCCATGGGACCGAACGTGGCGGGCGTGATCGGTTCTGCCGTGGCGGCGGGCGTTCTGCTCAAGGCCTTGGGCGGACTCTGATCCGGACTCTGCTGTATTTATCAGGACATACCGGATCTCCGGTATGTCCTTTTTCGCTTCCCGCCTTTTACGGGCGGGACGTTTCATTTTGAAAGGGGGAATTTTTATGTCGGACCCATCGTTCTTCGAATTCGGGATGCTGGCCTGTTTCGGGTTCAGCTGGCCCTTTGCGATCATTAAGACCGTCCGCACGAAAAACCCGACCGGAAAAAGCCGCGGTTTTTTCATTCTCGTGATGGTCGGATACCTCCTCGGCTGTATCTCGAGAGTGATGCGCACGAACAGCCTGATAGACTCGGTTTTGTGGCTGTATATTGTCGATCTGCTCATGGTCGTGACCGACTTCATCCTCTGCCTGTATTACCGCGCTCAGCTCAAAAAACGCGAAAAAGCTGTCTGATCTCCCATTTTTCGTTTCTGGAAGAAGCCTCATGCAAGGCTCTCAGCCTTGTCGCGGTTCAGCCGCGAAGGCTGGTCGTGCAAAGCACGAAATCCCCGCCGCAAATGCAAAGAGCAGGAGAGTTCCGCGCCCTCCAATTCCCCGGCAGGCGAGAGTCACCTGTACCCCGGCAAACGTGGTTTGCCGTCTTTGAAAATTCCTGATGCCGCAATTCATCCATTTTGTCCTTTCAGATACTTCCTGTTTGAATGGGAATTCAGCAGAAAAATCAAAATAATTCGATTTTTTTTTGAATCAGGCATTGAAAATTACACCGGTGTAATTATAATAATAAAGAGACAGAAGGAAGCGGATCATCCATGAAAAAAAGAACAACGCTGCAAGACATCGCCGATTACTGCAAGCTCTCCAAGAGCATGGTGGCGAAAGTGGTCAGCAATCCCGTGCACTGCAAGGCGACCGCAAGAACCAGAGAGCTGGTTGCGGATGCGGTGAAAAAACTGGATTACCGTCCGAACTTTGCCGCCAGGGCGTTGACGACCA
>CAYWZD010000491.1:0-3404 GCA_964462755.1 uncultured Victivallales bacterium
CCTGTATTTTCAATGCATTGACGGGAACCCGCCAGCATGTCGGCAACTATGCCGGTGTCACGGTGGAGAGCAAGACCGGGACTTTTACTCTGGACGGAATGCATATTGAATTGGTGGACCTGCCGGGAATTTATTCGCTTTCCTCCAGTTCGCCCGAGGAGGAGGTCGCGTTTCAGGAGCTGACCCGTCCGGGGATCGACTTGATTCTGAATGTGGTCGATTCCTCCATCCCGCGCCGGAGTCTGTATCTTACGACCCAGCTTGCCGAACTTCATATCCCGATGCTTCTGGTTTTCAATATGAGCGACGATGCGAAGCGGAAAGGGTTGAAATACAATATCCCGAAACTGGAGACGTATTTCGGTTCCCCCATCGTTCAGACGGTCGGCTGTAAATCCGATGGAATCCGTCCCCTGCTGGAATGTCTGGAAAAAACGCTGAGCGGCCTGGAAGACCATGGCGTCCCGATGCTTTCCTATGGAAAAGACCTCGACGACGCGATCCATGCCATCGAGAAGAAGATCGATGAACTCGGAAGAACCGGATACAACCACATTCCATCGAGATTTTTCGCCATCAAACTGCTGGAAAACGACTTGTCCGCCTCGAGTCTGGCGGAGTTCAAACCGGTTCATGACGAGGTGGAAAACCAGATCCGGCATCTGTTGGAAAAACACGCGATCGAGGCCGATACTTTCATGGCGGACCGCCGTTACGCCATGCTCGCGGGCGCCTGTCAGGACTCCATCACCATGACGCAGGAGCACCGCCGGGAAATTTCCGACCGGATCGACGCGGTCGTGACCAACCGTTATCTGGGGTTGCCCCTGTTCCTGCTGATCATCTATCTGACCTTCTACTTTACCTTTACCTGCGCGGAACCGTTCATGGGATGGATCGAAAACGGATTCGCGCTGCTTGCGGACGCCGTCAAGGTGGGCTGGCCGGAGACGACCCTGCCGTATCTCCGCGAACTGCTGACCGACGGCGTGATCGGAGGTGTCGGGAGTGTGCTGGTGTTCCTGCCCAACATCCTTTTCCTCTTTTTCGCGATCGCGATTCTGGAAGACTCGGGATACATGTCCCGCGCGGCGTTTGTGATGGACGGCATCATGCGGCGTTTCGGGCTTCAGGGACGTTCCTTCGTCCCGCTGGTCCTCGGCTTCGGCTGCAACGTCCCGGCGATCATGGCGACACGCTGTATCGAGTCCGAACGCGACCGCAAGATCACGATCCTGATTCTTCCTCTGATGAGCTGCGGGGCGCGTCTGCCGATCTACGCACTGATCATTCCCGCGTTTTTCACCGCAGGAAAACAGGTCTTCGTCATGTGGGTGATGTATCTGATCGGCGTTGCCGTTGCGCTTCTGGCCGCGCGCCTGATGAAGTCTACTCTATTCCGCGGGGAAGGGGAAGTCTATCTGATGGAACTGCCGCCTTACCGCATGCCCACATTCAAAAGTCTGATGCTTCATATGGGGGACCGCGGCAAGATGTATGTGCAGAAGGCGGGAACGATCATTCTGGCAACCAGCATTCTCCTTTACATTGCCAACACCTTCCCGGAAAAGAAGGTGTTTTCCACCGACTATGCCGCACAGATCGAACAGGTGAAAAAGGAGAAGTCCTTGACTCCGGCTCAGTTTGAAACATTGGAAAAAGGGGGTCTTCTGGAGTCTCCCGCCCTTGAGTCGGCAAAAGAGGCCGGAACCCTTTCCGGCGAACAGATCGAATCACTCGGGAAAAAGGAACTGACGGAATCCCAGAAAGCCATTGTTGCCGCCGCGCAGTCGCTCAATGAGGCGGTCGGTTCTCTGGAAAACAAAAGGAGGGCCGAACAGATGGAATATACAATTTCCGGACGGATCGGGAAGTTCCTCGAACCGATGTTCCGTCCGATCGGATTTGACTGGAAACTCACGACGGCGAGCATCGGCGCGCTGGCGGCGAAGGAGATTTTCGTTTCCCAGCTCGGAATCCTTTATGCCGAGGGTGACGCGGACGAGGAATCCGTTCCGCTCCGCGCACAGCTGGTCAGGAATTACACGCCTCTTCAGGCTTTCTGCATCATGCTCTTCTGTCTGCTGTCGATCCCGTGTCTGGCGACGCTGGCGGTGATCCGCCGGGAGTTGAATTCATGGAAAATGGCGGCTGCCGAGGCTGTCGGGCTGTTTGTGCTTGCTTACGTTGTAACGTGGTTTGTTTATCAGCTTGGGAGCCTTTTGCAGATCGGCACAAAACTGATCGGCTGACTACGGGAGTCCCTGAAATTTTTGCGGTCAGCTGTTTAAACAGAGGTAGAGGAAAATGGATCGACGCGAATTTTTGAAAAGTGCCCTGACTTTGGGGGGCCTGGGAGCGGTCAGTCGGGTTTCCCCCCTGTTCGCCGGGATGGAGTCGAACCCGAAAAACGGACCATGGGAACGGCGAAATCTGTTATCGAAATAGGCTCTATCCCTGCCGGACTCGTTTTTCCCACTGATTCGAAAACGCGTCTGTATGAATGGCATTTGCTCCGGCATCTGTCTGAAGAAATCTTTTTTACGAATATCTTTCGACGCAACTTGACCGGTTCTTGGATCGACATTATATTCCTTTCATGAATAAGGATATCGTGGTGAATACGACTTTTTCCGGCAAACGGCTCTGTCTGGTCTTTTTCTGCAGCGGCACGTTGCGCATGCTGATCCTCTCTTGTAGAAGCTATCGAAAGTGATATAATATGTCAAATAGGTTGACACCAAATTTGAATCAAAATCTGTCCCAGCTAAGCGCATTTCAACAGGAACAACCAGGGCAATATAGCATGAGGAAAATGAAGTATACAAAAAAAGAATGGGATAAGGTAACCATTCTTGCAGAAAAAATCGTCTGCGCTGCAAATAAAGAACTAGAATTGGTGGCCAGACGAAAATTGCTCAGATATATCAGAAAACTTGTCCTGCTTTATGGAGAAGATGCTGATTTGTTGGCAACCGCTGCCGATTTTTATTCATATAACAGTCCTGCGGTAAAACTGCTGGAAAAGGCATATCTTTTTGCTCTGAAGGTGCATGATTGGAAAAACTTGACTTTAATATCCGGCTCAATCACCTCCCGCCTCCTGTCCATGAGAAATATGAATTTTGAGGAGGGGGCCCGATGGCTGAAAATCTTCAAGAGGAATTTAAAGAAATATTCCGATCAGGAGGTTTTGGATGAGTATAAGTTTTGTTGTTTCCTGCTTGAAGATAAAAGACGCTGTAATATCCAAGGCGAGAATCTGTTATGAAAAATTTTCTGTTAAAATTCAAAATGATATGGGCATGTCTGTTTGTAAGAAAAACATTGTCGATTAATAATATTTTTGGCCTCTTCACCAGAATTCGTGGGTGAACTCCGGTTCAGGAAGTTCTCCCATCTGA
>CAYWZD010000492.1:0-3402 GCA_964462755.1 uncultured Victivallales bacterium
CAGGTGCGGGAATGGGGCGGAATCTCCCTGCCGGGCGCCGGAAGCACGCTGATGATGTCCCTTGCCGGAGGCACCGCGCCGGATATGGGCGTCTCCTTTTTCCACACGATCAACAATGACATCAAGCAGAACTTCCTGTATCCCCTGAACGAATGGATCGGAGAAGACACGAACAAAAACGGAGTCCTTGACGACAACGAGGTCAAGTGGAAACCGTGGCTGCAATATCGTCCGCTGTGGCGTCGGATCGTGACTGTAAACGGCAAAATCTACGGGATTCCGGTTCCCATCACGGCCATGCAGGCGGTGATCTTCCGCACGGACCTTGTCAAGGCCGCGGGACTGGATCCGAACAAGCCGCCGGAGACCTGGGACGAATTCTACGAATGGTGCAAAAAGCTGACCGATCCCGGCAAGGAAGTCAAGGGCGCGGTGCTCCAGCAGGGGCAGTGCGCGATCGCCCTGCCGCCGATGGGGTATACGTTCCTGCCATGGATTCAGAGCGCGGGCGGCGAGCCCTTCATCCAGATCAAGAAGAGTCCGAAGACCGGGAAGGAATATGAATTCCCGATGGATGCCGAAAAATTCCTGACCCCGGAGGGAGAGAACCTTGTCCACGAGCCTTCGGTCTGGAAGGCGAACTGGGACACCCCGGAAGGAAAAGCCGCGCTGGACTTCTGGTATAAGCTCCGCTGGGGAACCTTCAAGCTCGGCAATACCGAGGTTCAGGGCGTGGCCCGTCTGGAAGGCTCCCAGCGCGGAATGGGCGCTTTCGAACTTCTTGGAAATGGAGAAGTCGCCATGATCATCAGCTCCGTCGATGACTTGTCTTCGATCGGGAGTTCGGCCAAGATCGATCCGGCTCTCTTGAGCTGGTTCCCGATTCCGGCGGGTCCGGGTCCAAAGGGACAGCGCGTAGTCCAGATCTTCCAGCATTACGCCGTAATGTATGCGGGCATGGCGAACCGTCCGAAAGCCGAACGCGACGCCGCATGGCTGGCGATGAAAACGGTCGTATCGCCGGAAGTGCTGAACAATTCGGTGCAGGCGCAGGCGCTGAGCGGCATGAGCCGCTTCGTTTCCCCCCAGAAGCTCAAGATGCTCGGCTACGAGGAATATGTGCGCGACGTCCCCATGAGCATCCGCAAGAATTTCGAGGATGTGGAAAACGGAAAAATCGCCTCGAAAACGGAACCTTTCGTCGGTTTCTGGCTGGTGATCGACTCGGCGTTCAACCGTCAGGTGCTCGGCATTCTGCTGGGCGCCAACGGATACGACTTCGACTACCAGAAAGCCGCCGCGGAACTTCAGGTTCAGGCGAACTCCGGAATGATGTTCGATGTGCCCGAATCCGTTCTCGCAAAATACCGCAGTTTTGCACGGGTCATCGCCGCGCTTCTGGTGCTGATCATGGGGTTCCTTCTCTACAAAATCATCTTCTCCTACCGGATCAAAAAAGGCGGTTCGAAGTCGGTCTATACCGGCTGGATTCCCGTCGCCCTGATCTGTCCCGCATTGCTGATCATCGCGTGCTGGCAGTATTATCCGCTGCTGCGCGGCATGTTCATGGCGGTGCAGGACTACAAGATCGTCGGTGAATCCAAATTCGTGGGTCTCGACAATTTCATTCTGCTGGGCATGGACAAAAGTTTCTGGATGAGCATCCTGCGGACGGTCTACTACGTGTTCCTGAACATGATTCTCGCGTTCCTCGCCCCGATCGTGCTGGCGATTCTCCTGACCGAGGTGCCGAAAGGAAAAATCTTCTACCGGACGCTCTTTTTCCTGCCTCAGATGACCAGCGGAATCGTCATCGCGCTGATGTGGAAACTGATGTATGCGCCGACGCCCGCGGGCTTCTTCAACCAGCTTCTGAGTTACCTGAACTACATCCCCGGCGTGCACATCAATCCGCAGACATGGCTGAACGATCCGCAGCTGGCGATGCTGTGCTGCATCATTCCGTCGGTCTGGGCGGGCATGGGGATGGCGAGCCTCATTTATCTGGCCGCGCTCCAGTCGCTGCCGAAGGAACTGTATGAGGCGGCGGAAATCGACGGCGCGGGCTTCTTCATGAAGCTCCGCCAGATCACGATTCCGTATCTGTTGCCGCTGATCGTGATCAACTTCGTGGGGGCGTTCATCGGGACGTTCCAGAGCATGGGCAACATCTTCCTGCTCACCTTCGGAGGACCCGGCGAAGCCACGACCGTCGTCGGCCTCAAAATCTGGCAGGAGGCCTACGTGAACTTGCGTTTCAGCATGGCCACGAGCATGGCCTGGGTGCTGGGCTCCGGTCTCATCGGAATGACCTACATCCAGATCCAGTTCCTCAAACGCATCGAATACCGCCGGGCCAACGACTGAAACAGGGAGGAACCTTCATTATGAGTTTAATCGCCGAAGTCGGCCGCAAATCCGTCAAAAGCCGCGTCATGATCTATACGATCTATTCCCTGCTGACCCTGATGGGCGTCTGCATGGTCGTCCCCTTCATGATCACCGTCTCGGGAAGCCTGAGCAACGACTACGATTACGACAAGTTCTCGCCCGTCCCGACCAGTCTTTTCTCTGAAAAAGAGCGTTTCCTCAAGGGTCTCGTGCCCTTCTTCAACCAGTATCGTTCGTGGGGCGACCAGCTCCGCGCCGCCTTCCCGGACATCCCCGACTACTGGAGCAACTGGTCCATCGCCGGACGCGACACCGAAGGCGTCCGCAAGTTCGCCTCGAATTATTTGGACGGTTATGAAAAAAACAAGGATAAAATCGCGCGTCAGGCCGCGGATTATCACGAGTTCGCAAAAGACTATCCCCTCACGGATACCGTCGTCTGCGCCGACATGATCGACGTGATCCGTTTCATCCAGACGGATTACGCACGGATTTACCTCGAAAAACACCCGGACGCCAACCTCTCCGGACGCGCCCTCCGGAAAGCCGCGCTCGAAACCCTCAACAACGACTGGAGCACCTCTTTCGAGACCGTCTACAACATGAATTTCGACCGTGAAATACAGTCTCCGATGGACTTTCAGGGATGGTTCCCGAAAACAGCCGAACCCCGTTTCCAGACCTTCCTCCGCTTCAAGGAACAGCAGAGGAAACTGTATCAGCCCGCCGGTCTCGTCGTGCCGTATTCCATGCGCGCCGTCTGGTATAAGTTCCTCCAGAGCGAATTTGTCTCCCTCCGCTGCGGACACTCCTTCACCATCGCGGACTACAACCGCATGGCAGGCACGAACTACACCGATCTGCTGAGAACCCCGTTCCCCATCCCCGATTCCTTCGGCAGCCCCATGCTCGAGCTGTGGGACATCTTCCTGAAGGAATACTATCCATTGCGTCTTGTCCGTCTCAAAGTCACGCCCGAACTCGAAAATGGCTTTCGGGATTCCGCAAAGG
>CAYWZD010000493.1:0-3389 GCA_964462755.1 uncultured Victivallales bacterium
ACATGTTTATCGCGAAACCCTACATCCGAAACCGTTTGCATTGGACATTCCCCGGATTATATTGAAAACAGTAAGGAAAAACAAACTCAAGGAAAGGAGAGCTTATGCGCATCAGCCATTTTTCAATGCAGAAAACAGCCGTAAAAACCTCTGGGCACGCCGGCAGACCGGAATATTGCATGAGAAGAAACACCGCAATTTTCACATTAATAGAATTGCTCGTTGTAATTGCCATCATCGCGATTCTTGCCGGGTTATTGCTGCCTGCTCTGAACAGAGCAAGACAGCTTGCATACCAGGCATCCTGTCAAAACAATATGAAACAGCTTTTCATGCACTGGAACAGTTACAGTGATACCTATAATGACTATGTTCTCGGCTTTTATTACAATGATCTGATGGTGAACAACACGGTGAATACATATCGGTGGCATGAATTTCTGGACATTGTGGAGTTTCATGCGCCGGTTGTGGTAAGCAACGGGTCCGCGCCGAAACTGTTGCGCTGTCCGGCGGACAAGGAGCCAAAAAAGGTAAACCTGCTGCGTCTCATGTGGCTCAGTTACGGATATAACAACGCATTCTGTCCAAACGCCAGTGACAGCTATGTCGCCAACTATGTAGGCATCCGTTCACAGATTCTTGTGAAACGCTCCGGAATGCGGGTCAATATGGGGCGAACTCCCGTCTTTGCCGACAAATGGCAGTATTTCCAGAAAACAGGCGTCAGCACGCTGGGAACATTCAGCACCAGCTTGTATTCGCTGGGACTGGCCTCCCAGGCCAATGTGGGAATTTACGCGGCTCATCCGGGCGGGGGCACTTCGGCTTTTGCGGACGGGCATGCCGCAACGGAAAAAGTTTTCCGCGTGAGAGACTCCGGGCGCGGGGTGACTAATATGGCCGACTTGTGGAATGGCGGAACTATCATTGAATATATTCAACCTCTCATGCAATAACCCTGTCTATCATCATAAAACAGATTAAAAAAGAGAAACATCCAATGATTGCAAGAAAGCTTTGGTCTCTGATTGGCATTGAAGTTCTGCTTTTTGGAGCGGCAGCGGGAGAAGTAGCGATCGATTTTCCCGGCGGGGTTCTCGACGGAACCTCCGAAGAATTCACCTATATGGAAAAAAAGGTGAATTTCGATTCAACCGCCGGTGAAATCGAGTTTGATTTCAAACCGGTCTACGGATTAGAAAAGAAATATCCGGATCGCTTGCAGACATACTATCTCTTCACCGCACTCACGGAAAAAGGCGGAATCTTTTCAGGAATCAATGTAAACCCGAAAACAGGCATCCCGGTCATCTGGCTGTATGGCAGAAATCCGGGCGAAAACGGAACGATCTTTGGAGTGCAGGCCCCCTTCACCGGGAAAAAGAACGAATGGACACAAATTAAAGTTGAATGGAATCCGGATCGGATTAGCCTTTCCACGAATGGCCGGTGTGTGATCAACATTAACCGTAAATCGCTTAAAGGATATCATCTGGAATTCCCGGATTCGATCCGGATCGGAGGAGGAGAACGGGCTCCGTCCTCTCACGGGTTCTTCCGAAATTTCATCATCCGTTCAAAGGGCCAGGAAAAAACAGCTCGTGCGGAAGTCCGGAGCAGCCCGGCGCTTGAACAGCTGGAAATCTTTGCCGATGAAAAAGAACGCTTCCATCTGGTTGCGGAATCGCCGAACAGGGAGTCCACCCTGACCGTAATTCCGGGAACCTTTCCGATCCGAAAAGGCATCCGTTATTATGTGGATATCCCCAATTCCATCCCATATGAGGTCGTCGCGGAAAAAGACGGAGAACTGAAAGTCACCTTTCCGGCCCGGTTTCGCGCCGACATGATTTTATCACCTTCGCGAGGAGGCAACCTGCTGAAAAATGGAGGGTTCGAACAGGGAGTCGCTTCGTGGACGGAGGATGGGAATGCGACGGCGGAAAAAAAGATGTTCCATTCCGGCACACAATCGCTTAAGTTGAACTTGGAAAAAGTTTTTACGGAGGTCCAGTGCAAATCGGAAAGAATTCCCGTGGAACCTGGGAAATCCTACCGATTCTCGGCGTTTTACCGTCAGGAAGGGACACGCGACGATACGTTGTTCGGAGCTTATATTTACCTGTATCGCGATGGCGGCAATTCCCCGCATCTGGCGGCAACCGACTACGAATACCATAACTTTCCGAAAGAATGTGACGCGGAAAATGAGTGGAAGTATACCCAGTTGACCGTCAACGTTCCGGCTTCCTGGAAAGGGAGCCGGGTCGAAGCTCGTGTCCTGTTCGCTGTAAAAGGGTATCCGGGGACCATTTATTGGGATGACGCCGATTTCCGGGTTGCCCCTCCGGCTGTCGTCATGGCAGGGAAAGTGGTGGAGGTCAAAGAAAAACTCAATGACAGGGAATTGCTGGCCTACTTGGAAAAGAGGCAACCTTACAACGCAAAAATCGTAAAATACAACGATGCTCCCGCTCTGGAAGTGAACGGGAAACTGACGACTCCCATCCCTCTGTGCAGTTGGAATTCCGGACTGGCGGCCACCGCGGCAGATATGGGGCTGGAAATCATCATGGTGGATATTCCGGTCAATTATTGGGACGTGGTAAATCAATCCGTCTGGCAGGGCAAAGACAAATTCGATTTCACCCGGATCGACGCCACCTTGCGGGAGGTGCTGAAGCTCTATCCGTCCGCCAAACTGCTTCTGAAAATCGGAGGCGCCTATAAAAATTTCGCAGTCGATGTTCCCGCTTCCCGCTGGGTGGATGCCAACGGGAATTCGCCGTCATTCCGCAATGCCGGCAGCCCGAGTCCGGCATATTCGATGATTTCCGCAGAAGTCCGTGACGCCTGTGCCGACGCCTACCGGAAGATCTGCGGGCACATCGCCCGGAGTCCTTATGGAAAAGCCGTAATCGGCTACAAAATCCAATTCGGCGGGGACGGGCAATGGTATCCGGCGGATTCACCGTGGAACTTCAAGAATTTCGACTATTCGGAAGGGTCGCGCCGGACAGTCGCGGCCGGGATCAAGGAAATGTACCGGGGGGATCTGTCCGCGTTGCGTAAAGCCTGGAATGATCCGTCCGTCACCTTCGAATCCCTCCGTCTGCCCGCTTTCCGGGAGTTCAACACGGACAAAAGACTCCTCGATCCTTCGATCGGGGCTGACCGGCGCCTGATCGATTGCGTTCTGGTGTATCATCGTGAAATCGTCAAGACCATCGACCTGTTCTGCAAGACCGTCAAGGAGAGCATGGGCCGGGATGTCATTGCCGGGACCTATTATACAACCGGGGGCGGGATATGTCACGAAGAGCTGCTGCGTTCGGAACATGTCGATTTCTTTGCAACGCCCGGCTCCTACATGCGGAAACGGAATC
>CAYWZD010000494.1:0-3369 GCA_964462755.1 uncultured Victivallales bacterium
CTGGCGATCGCCCGGATGCTCGCGCACATCACGTATCTGAGCGACGAGTCCATGAGCAGCAAGTTCGGACGCGAACTCCAGTCGGCCGAGGACTATTCGTTCAACTTCAATATGGACTTCCGGGTGGAAAGCTACCTGAACTATCAGGGCAGCCGTTTCGTGGAGCGTTTCGATGCGAATTCCTATCTTTACATCACGCGCGCCATCGATTATTTCGACGTGTCGGACGGTTCCGGCGGAGATTACCAGAAGGCCTTCCTGAATGTGAAGTGTCCGTTCCTCATCGTGTCGTTCTCCAGCGACTGGCTCTTCCCGGAATACCAGTCCCGGAGCCTCGCCCGCATCCTGCTCGAAAACGGCAATGACGTGACCCTGTGCAACATCAAGTCCGGCTACGGCCACGACGCGTTTCTCCTGGAATACGAAACGCTCGGAAAACTCGTCACCGGATTCCTGAACAATATCCCGCAGGAGGTGTCCACATGACCCTGAACGTCAAATTTCAGGAAGCCGATGCGCTGATCACCCGCTCCGACCTGGTCGCCATCGCCCAGATGATTCCCCGCGAAGCCAAGATTCTCGACCTCGGCTGCGGCTCGGGACGCCTTCTCAAAGCGCTCAAGACTCTCCGCAACGCAAAAGTCATGGGCGTGGAACGCGATCAGGACAAGATCATCGAATGCGTCCAGCGCGGCGTCCCCGTGGTCGAAGCGGACCTCAATGAGGACCTCTCCGAGTTTCCGGACCACAGCTTCGACTATGTGATCCTGAGCCGGACCCTTCAGACGGTCACCTATCCGGACCGCCTCCTGAACGAAATGCTCCGGATCGGCACCAACGGAATCATCAGCATCATGAATTTCGGCCAGCTCGAAGCCCGTCTGCAGATGCTCTTCGGCAACATGCCCGTCACGAAAAGCCTGCCGGTCAAATGGTATGAGACCGAAAACATCCATCCCGGCACGCTCGAAGACTTCCGGAATCTCTGCCGCGACCGCGACATCCGGATTCTCAAGGAAATCCCCATCTCCCAGGAAGGCGATTTCCTGCGTTTCTTCACGCCCCTGTGGCCGAACCTCTTCGCCTCCAACTGCATCTTCGTCATCTCAAAATGACGGCGATCCGTTCATTTCCTCCTTCGGCGGGACCGGGTGCGCGCGTCCTGATCCTCGGGTCCATGCCCGGAGAGGAATCCCAGCGGAAACAGCAGTATTACGCCCATCCGAGAAACGCCTTCTGGCGGATCATGGGCGAACTCTTCGGATTCTCCCCCGACCTCCCCTACCCCGAACGGCTCGAGTGTCTGAAACGGGGCGGAGTCGCGCTCTGGGACACGCTGGCAAGCTGTGAACGCAAGGGAAGCCTTGACTCCGACATCCGCGAACCCGTCCCCAACGACATCGCGGGGCTTCTGGCGGAATATCCTTCGATCACGCACATTTTCTGCAACGGGACGGCGGCCTTTCAGTTTCTGAAACGCTGTCACGCGCCGCTGTTCCGAGAAAAACGGCTCATTCTGCGTCTGCCTTCGACCAGTCCGGCGGCGGCCCGTTTCACCTACGGGGAAAAGCTGGAAATGTGGCAAATCGTCCGGAAGGCCGTCAAAGGTCTTTCCTGACCCGCACTTTTTCGAAAACCGCCTCGCATTTCCCGCAATGGGTGCAGGTGACGGCGCAATTCGCGGGACAGTCCGCGAACCAGTTTTCCGGGAACCGGGAGTTGTCGATGATGTACGGCGCGAAAATCCGGGAAAGGTCGGGCTCCATGAGATTCAGCAGGTTGCCGTCGAATTTCCGTTTGACGTATGCCTCGATCAGACGTCCCGGCTGCGCATTGACACGGGTCGCCAGCTTGACGACCTGAAAATAAGGCTCGTAATGGTGAAGGTCTTCCGGCCGAATCCACGATCCCTTCAGGAATTCGATGTGATTCTTCGGATCGCCAAACGTTTTCCAGCAGAGATGCGGGGTGTAGTCTCTGGCGTTTTCTTTTCCGGAGAGCTTCGTGTCGTGCGAGATCATGTTGTCATGGAAAATCTGTCCGGGACAATACCTCAGACATCCGCTGTTGGCGAGCATGCAGAGTTTCCGGCCGTTTTTACGGCACCACTCATGAAAGGCCGCAACGGTCGGAAGGTCCCGCTGAATATCCCTCCGGATGTGGAAGGAGTCGAAGATGTCCGCCAGATATTCCATCGCGGGGACGGAATCGATCCGCATGTTCACGGAGGCGCGGCGTTCGATCTTCGGAAAGTGTTTTTTGAGACGGTCCGCCGCAAAGGGGGAAGTCGTGGTGACGATGTCCGGCAGAATCCCGAGAGAGTCCAGATGTTCCAGAATGGCGCAGAGCTGCTTTTCGAAGTCGACGCTGATGGCGTCCTCTCCGAAACAGTTGGCATTGAACAGGATGTCCAGCTTGATTCCCATGCGCCGGATCTCCTGAAGCTCCTGCTCCAGCTGTCTCTGCAAATCCTCTCCGGTCATTTTTCCATCGTAGGGCTTTCCATACAGGGAAAGGGAGAAGGAGGACCCCAGCATGGCCCGTCCGGAAGGGACTCCGATCCACGGGAAATAGACCTCATCGATGTGTTCCCGGTATTTTGCAACGACATGGGTGAACGGTTCGACTCCGGGATGCTGCTGGTATCCGACTGCGAATTTCATCATGAACCCTTTATTTCGGTGAATTTTTCGTAAACAGTTCGGGCTTCTCCGCGGCGGAGAGGCATAACGAGTCCACCAGCTTCGGGAACTCTTCCTTCAGCATCCGTTCTTCGAAGACGGCCGCATTGAACACGCCGCGCACCCGGAAGGCGGACGGATAATTCACGGAAGCGTCCTTCAGGGTATATTTCCAGACGACCTGTTTCCGCGCATTGACCAGCTCCAGGTCATAGTCGAAGGCGATATGAATTTTGAACACAAAGGGAACCCATGTGTCCAGACGGACGCTCGTGACGTTCTGCTTGATGTTCAGGACAAGGTTCGCGTCTTTGGACGGAGGGACAAATGTCACTTTGCTGAAGATTCCGGACTCCCCGAGACGCCGGGAAAGATACTGTGGCAGGTCGACCATGGTAAATCCGCCGAGCTCCGGGCGGTTGTAGAAGGAAGAGAACATCCTGATGAAGTTTCCTGTCGGCCGCAAATCCTGAACCGGAGCGATTCCGAGCACGCAGGATTTCAGGACCGACGGAGAATTTCCCGAAACGGCCGGAGGCGCTGACATCTCTTCTGTTTTCCCTGAAGAACATCCCGCGACAACGATTGCCGCACCGACAACCACCCCCACCCATCCAAGGCGATTCAACAAACACATCGTTCCATTTTCTCCTGTAGTCAAATGATAAAGCAATATAAACGGATTGCA
>CAYWZD010000495.1:0-3364 GCA_964462755.1 uncultured Victivallales bacterium
TCTTTTTTTTATATGATTCCACACGGTGAAATTCGTTCGGAATTATCATGAACTATCCGGCCCCCATAAACATCTTAATAATTTGTATTAAGATAAACCGTTCTAAAAAAATAACAAGTGTTGGAAGAAAAAATACATAGGTGCACGATGAGTCCGGGACGAAAGGAACTCTTCCATCGCTTTTGATTTTCGGGATGATGTTTCAGGAAATGACCTTCTGCTCCCGGAAACGGGCGTAAAGCCTTGCGGCGGTTGAATTCAGGCCGGAGGGTTCGGCGGCCTGTCCGCGCACCATGTTTTTTCCGGCTTCGGAAATCGAGGGATATACCCCCAGCGCGGTCATACCGACAACTGCCGCCCCAAGCAGGGACGCCTCGGAGTTTTCCGGAAAGAACTTCTGCTGGGTGAAAAGCTTGCCCGCACACTCCCGGACCGGTTTTTCACGGGAGGCCAGCGCCTGAAGCACCAGATTCGGACGGGGGCCCGTCAGGGCTTCCAGCATGTCCGTGCATTGCCGCAGGGGACACAGGGTTCCGAAGATGGCTCCCAGACACAGGTCTGGGAGCGTGTGCGACGCTTTCAGATGAAGCCATGCGCCGTTGGGTTCGTAGTCCATATAGGGGGCGCCGCGTCCCAGCAGATAAGGCAGAAACAGCGGAAGATTTTCATTGAAATCTGCCTTTTCGGCCTGCCGGAAGAAATCGTCCACGGAAAGGTGGTGTATCCGGGCGAGCCATTCGAAGGAGAAGCCTCCGGACGGCACCGATCCAAGGTATAATTCCCGCTCTGGGTCCGCATGGGCGAAAACGAAAAGTTTTCCGGCGAGCTTCCGTCCGGCTCCGTGCTCTCCGCTGCCGAGAAGCTGTCCGGCGGTTCCGAGAGTCAGCGAGAGGGTCTCGTCGTTGACGCCACCCCCGAGGGCTGCGCTGGAAAGGTCGCCCGATCCGGTGACGACGGGCGTTCCTTCGCGGAGTCCGGTTCTCTGTGCGGCTTCCGCGGTGACTTTTCCGCAGAAGGAGGCGGAGGGCAGGATGTCCGGCAACTTTTCACTGTCCAGTTCCAGATCGTCCAGAAGCTCCTCGGACCAGGAGGAGGTTGCCAGTTCCATCAGGAGGGTTCCGGAAGCATCCGTGGGATCGGTGACGAAATGTCCGGTCAGGGAATAGGATATGAAGTCCTTGCTCTGGAGGAACTTGTTGATCCGTGCATAGAGGCCGGGAGATTGTTTCTTCATGCGCAGGATTTTGGGAAGGGTGAAGACCGGAATGGAACAGTTGCCGAATTTGTCATACAGGGCGTTTCCATAGCGGAGGTTCAGAAAATCCGATTCCTCCTTGGAGGAGTTGTCGCTCCAGAGGATTGCCGGGGTGAGGGGGATTCCATCCGGATCGACTCCCAGCAGGGCATGCATGTTTCCGGTGAGGACCACGGCGTCGACGGCGGGAGACTGTCCGGCCGTCAACTCCCGGAGAAGCTCGTCGGTGGTTGCGGACCATACGAGGACATCCTGAAGATTCGGCGAGGCGGTACGGGCCAGCCTCCGGCTCAGGAGACGGCTCATGTTCCCCTTTTCGTCGAAGAATGCGCATTTGATCCGGCTGGTTCCAATGTCGATTGCAACAAGATTCGGCATACTGTTCTCCGTCAGGGAAGCATGAAGGAATCGCGGATTCCCGGAAGGTTCAGGAGTTTTTCATTCTGTTCGCGTCCGCCGGGGACGTTGGAACTGAGGAACACCGGCGGTTCGATCCCCATGGCGACCAGTTTTTCCACGGAAAGCGCGGAGACGGTCTGCATGATGAACGAGCCCGCGATAGTGGAAAGCGGCCCCATCCGGCACTGTCCGGCTTGAATGGAGGCGTCGCCTTTCGGCACATGGTTGTCGATGATGACCGCTTTGGAGCGGAATGCCCACAGATTGGCGATTTTCGAATGGTTCCCGACCTGATCGTGATAGGCTTTGGAGGTGATCAGGATCAGCTTCGCGCCCCGTTTGAGAGCGGTATCCGCGACGGCCACCGGAGCGCCGTTCTTGCCGGAGGTGGAGGCGATCACGATCACATCGTTTTTCGAGAGTTTGGAACATTCGATCACGGCGGTGCCGAGTTCTTCACTGTGTTCCGCGGCGCTGGTGAGGAAGCCGGGGGTGGTGGTGATGCTCATGCCGGGCCCCCACAGGGGACGCCAGAAGGCCGGAGCTCCCGCGCGGTAAAAGACATCTTCCGCGAGGATGGCCGAGTGGGTGCAGCCGAAGATGTAAATGTTGCGTCCTCTGGCATAGGCGTCCGCGATCAGGCCGGCGGCGGCTTCAATGTTCTCTTCTTCCTCTTCCGCGATTTTCCGCAGAATGACGATGCTTTTTTCCAGATAATCCGAAATGATTTTTCCCATTTGGACACCTCCTTGTGGACAACCGGTGAGATTATTGACAAAATTCAGGATCTTCCCTCAACAAGCGGTCGAAATATTCGATGGTTCTGGACAAACCTTCGCGCAGCGGGGTGGTCGGTTCCCAGTGAAGCAGATTTCTCGCCAGAGAAATATCAGGTCTGCGCTGTTTCGGATCGTCCGCGGGGAGTTCCTGACGGATAATTCCGGATCGGGAGTTGGTCAGTTCGATCACCAGTTCGGCCAGCTGCAGAATGGTGAACTCCCCGGGATTCCCGAGGTTGACCGGACCGGTGACCTCATCGGGGGTTTCCATCATCCGGATCATTGCGTCGATGAGATCGTCGCGGTAGCAGAAACTCCGGGTCTGGGAACCGTCTCCGTAGATGGTGATGTCGCGGTTCTGGAGGGCCTGAAGAATGAAATTGCTCACGACCCGTCCGTCGTTCGGATGCATCCGGGGACCGTATGTATTGAAAATACGGACGATCTTGAGGGGCAGTTTGCATTGCATACGGTAACAGCTGAAAAGGGTTTCCGCACAGCGTTTTCCCTCGTCGTAACAGGAGCGGACGCCGATTGGGTTCACGTTGCCCCAGTAGGATTCCACCTGCGGATGGATCACCGGGTCGCCGTAGACTTCCGAGGTGGACGCCTGGAGGATTTTCGCCCGGATTCGCTTGGCGAGCCCCAGCATGTTGATCGCGCCGTGGACGCATGTCTTGACGGTCTGGACGGGATCGCGCTGGTAATGGATCGGGGAGGCGGGACAGGCCAGATTGTAGATCTCGTCGACCTCCACATACAAAGGGAATGTCACATCGTGCCGGATCAGCTCGAAGTGCGAATTGCCCATCAGGTGCATGATGTTCCGCTTCGCCCCAGTGTAGAAGTTGTCCACGCAGATGACTTCGTTTCCCTGTTCCAGAAGTTTCTCGCACAGGAACGATCCCAGAAAGCCGCTGCCGCCCGTGAC
>CAYWZD010000496.1:0-3363 GCA_964462755.1 uncultured Victivallales bacterium
CAGCTCAAGAAACGCTGCGACCTGATCCCCAATCTGGTGGCTTCCGTGAAAACCTACATGAAACACGAAAGTTCCACACTGACCGCGATCACCGAACTCCGGTCCAAAGCGATCAAGCCGGACCTCTCCGCCGCCGAACGGGTCGCAGTGAACAATCAGATCACGGACGCCATGCGCTCGATCATGGTTCAAGTGGAACAATATCCCGACCTGAAAGCCACCGATTCCTTCCAGCAGCTGAACCGCTCCCTGAACGAAGTCGAGGAACAGCTCTCCGCCGCCCGGCGCTCCTACAACGCCGCCGTGACGGACTACAACACCTCCATCCAGTGCTTTCCGACCAATCTGCTGGCTTCAGCCTTCCATTTCCAGAAGCGCGAACTCTTCCAGATTACGGAATCCGAACGCGCCGTGCCGAAAGTCGGCGAACTCTTCCAGTGAACAGAACCGGAGGCGTCTGAATGGAGTCGCTGGAAGAATCGTTCCGGAAACTGTATGACACCGCCCTTCAGGGACCCGTCGCCGAGATTCTGGAGTTCCGGAAGAAGAAACGGCTCGAGTCCATGAAGGCGCTGATGTATACGGGAATCGCCTCGGTGGTGTGCATCCCCCCTGCCCTGCTGTTTCCTTCGCTGGGCGGGTTCCGGATCGCCCTCTGCATCGTTCCCGCCGCTTTTCTGTTGTTTCTCATCTGGCGTTACCTCAGCGGAAAAAGCGAAGAGCGCCGTCTGTTCAAGAGCTTGATACTGACGAAAATCGTCTCCTCCATCGATCCGGCGCTGAGCTACCATCCGGACCGCTGCATTTCCGAGGAAGCGTTCAAAAGCACCGGTCTTTTTCCCGACCGGATCGACCGTTTTTCAGGAGAGGATTGTGTTTCCGGCTCGTATCATGGCGTCAAATTGATCCTCTCGGAGCTTCATGCGGAGTATAAAACGGAAAGCACGGACGGCAAAGGACATCGCACGACGACATGGCATGATATTTTCAAGGGAGTCTTCCTGATCGCCGATTTCCAGAAGAACTTCAAAACACGGACCATCGCTTTTCCGGATGTGGCGGAAAACCTTTTCGGACAGATGCTCGGCAATTTTCTTCAGAAGTGCAACATCGTCCGGGAAGGAAGAATGGTGCGCATGGAAAATACGGAATTTGAAAACTATTTCGCGGTCTATGCCCATGACGATGTGGAAGCCCGTTATCTCCTTTCTCCGAAACTGATGGAACAGATGGTCGAACTCCGGAAACGTTTCGACTCCCGGATTTCCTTTTCCTTCACGGACTCGTGCATGAATATCGCCATTCCGGCCACCCGCGATTTTTTCGAGATGCCGGACGGAAATCTGGACTACGATTCCCTGAAACGCTGTCTTTCCGAATTTATGTTTTTTCTCCGGATCATCGATGATCTCAGCCTGAATGTCCGGATATGGAGCAAGGAATAACAGTTGCAAATCGGGGAAGAAACGTTACATTAATCTCAAAAATTGACAACTCCGCATAACCCGGATGAGCTGCATGGATTCTGAAAAAAAAATTATCGGACTGAACGTAAAAAGCACCATTCTGTTTTCTCTTTACCTTCTGGCGACGCTGATTCTGGTATTCAGCCACGAACCATGGCAGGATGAGCTTCAGGCATGGTGCATCACCCGGGACTTGAGCATTCCCGAAGTGTTTTTCAGGATGCGTTACGAAGGTCATTTCGCACTCTGGCATATGCTGCTGAAACCGTTCGCCGTGCTGGGCGCGCCTCTCTCCGCGATGAATCTGATCAGCTGGCTCCTGTGCGGAGCCGCCGCATGGCTTTTCCTGCGGTATGCCCGGATGAATTTCTGGATCAAGACACTCTTCCTGCTGTCCTGCCCGATGCTGTATTATTTCCCCGTGATCGCCAGACCCTATGCCTTGATTCCGCTCGCGCTGTGCTTTATGGCGCTGCTGTATCCGGTGCGCCTCAAAAAGCCCTGCTGCTACGCGCTGACGCTGGTGTTTCTCGTTCATACTCACGCCTATATGGAAGGACTGGCCGGGATGGCGGGACTGCTGTTCGCCATCGAACTGTTCCGGCATACCCGGAAAAGAACGCCCGCGGAACGGTTCAAAATCCTGATCCCGCTGGGGATCATGGCGCTCGGCGTGCTTCTGGCGTTTCTCCAGGTCATTCCTGCCTTCGGGGTTTCCTCGGTGACGCCGAACTCTTTCTGGGACATCTTCAAAGGGAATGTCGGGGCGCGCTTCGAACTGGTGATGAAGATGCTCCCCGGAACGTACGCCTTCTGGCTGGGAAGACTGGGCGGATTCCTCCTGAACTCGACTCTGTTTTACGGAACGGTGCTCCTCGGCATGGCCGGGTTGTTCCTCTCCCGGAAAAAAGCGCTGATGATGTTCATCGCGGCCTTCGTCTGGCAGATTCTTTTCGCCGTGTTCCTTTATCCGATCCTGCTGCAGCGCGCCTATCTTCCCATGCTGGTTCTGGTTTTCTGCTTCTGCCTGCCCGCTTCCCGGAAGTCCAAAAAAGCCGGACGTGCCTTGAAAGTGATCTCGGGCGGCTCCCTTGCCATTCTGCTGCTGTCGCTGTATACCTGTTTCGACACGCCTTACTATGTCATGAACGACCTGACCCGTCCCTTCTCCAATCAGGGCCAGATCACCTACTTCATCGAGAGCAGCCTTCCTCCGGACGCCAAGATCGTTGTTTTCCCGCCGGACCTGATCACAGGCACCTTCGGAGCGTATCTGCCCGGACGCGTTTTCCACAGTTCAGCGGACAACCAGCCATTCACCGTTTACCTGAAAAAGGGGAAGATGCCGGGAAAGCTGGATGACGATACTCTCCGGAAATACGCGATCGGGCAAAAGGAATTCTATCTGCTGTTCCAGGTGGATGAACTGAAAACATATTCCCTCACGGATGAAAAACTCCGGCGCGGGTTCCGGCAGTTCGAAGTGACTCCGGTTTTCATCACCAATCCACCCGCTTTTTTCCCGGCGCGGGAAGACTACTGCATCTTCAAAGTGACTCCGAGAAATCCGGGCAGGTGACCTTCTGTCGGACAGCAAACAGGCCGTTTCAACTCTTATTCCTCCAGTGCGGACAGCCTTCCCTTAAATCTGAATATTATGGTAAAAGCATGAAAATAAATGCCTCATTCGCCTCTCTGAAAATTACCTGTTCATTACTTTTTGGCATATGATTCCGCGGAAAACTTGATTTTTCTTCCTTGAGAGGTTATAATGAAAGGATTATCGCTAGTTCTTACAGAAACAGGAGCATCGCAATGACCGATCAAGCGCCTCATCAAGAACGTCCCGGCTGGGACGAATATTTCATGCAGATCGCCCAGGTGGTCGCCCTGCGGA
>CAYWZD010000497.1:0-3347 GCA_964462755.1 uncultured Victivallales bacterium
TCGACTCGATTTCCTTTGCATCGACCATCAGGGTATCCCTGTCGACGTCGACGAAGACCACTTTCGCTCCGAAAAGGAGGGCCGTATTGGGGAGGGAGACCCACGTCATCGAAGGCGTGATGACTTCATCTCCGGGACCGATGTTCAGCGCGCGGAACATAGCATGCATCACCGAGGTTTCCGAAGTCATCGACACCGCGTCGACACATCCGGTGTACTGTTTGAAGTCTGTCTCCAGCTGGGCGCACTTCGGACCTGTCGTGATCCAGCCCGAGCGGAGGACGTCTCCAACCGCCTGAATATCTTCTTCCGTGATGGATGGTTTGGAAAACGGTAAAAAATTTGCCCTCATCGGTATTCTCGCTCCTTCCTGTTGCAACTGTGAAAACTCATTTCCTTGGGTATTCCTCATTCCAAATATGCCAGAAGACACAGAACGCCCGCGGAGAGTCCATAAGAACATCCCATACAATAGCATTTTTTCAGATTTTTTCCAGTGGACGACGTGATTTCCCGCGCATTAATGAAAAGGGGATGGAGCTTTGGCGGAGCCGGATTCACCGATGGAAACAGATGTTTTTCCATGTGAAAAATCATCTCCGGACGAAGAAATCCGAATTGATTTATTGCAATCACATGCTATACTTGTGTCGTCGAAAAAAAACGTTGCCGGACCGGAGTCAATTTCCGGAGATGTGAAGCGGGGTGAAAAAGAATGTTCAGAAAAAGCATATTCTTACTGTGGCTGCCCGCGGCCCTGTTTCTGTTTCTTCTGGCCGGTTTTCTGATTCTGTCGGAACCTTTTCCGGCGGAAAGAGGTTTCGGCCGTGTTTTTCCTGAAGAGAAGGAAAGAACGCCGGCCCGCGTCAGTCCGAAGCGTTCATCGGAAGCGCTTCTGCTTCAGAACAGGAATCCCTTCCAGCTCATCCTTTCAAGGTTGTCCGGAAAACGCCCCATGACAAGAAGTTCCGCGCGCCGGGGCGGCAGTGTAGCTCTGGTTGTTTCATCGTTATGTTTTTCCGTCGGAGGAATTCCCGGACGCGGACATTATGCAATCTATTATTCCTGTCCCATAGCCTATCAGCAATGCACCCGAACCCGGCCTGTCCGGGCGGGGCCTGTCTTCTCATGAATTGAAGTGCGGCAAATTCCGGAGCAATTCCGGGAAAGCCGCTGCATGTCTTCCGTCTTTATCCAAATGCGGAAGCCAATCCGTTGAATTCATTTTTCAGTGGGAGTGTATTGTTGAAAACAATTCTGATTTCAGCTGTTGTTCTGCTGTGTCTTTTTTCCGTTATTTCATTTATCTATTGCGCGATTCAGGACCGCAAGGAAGCAGAACAGGAAAAGAAGCAATAAAATCAAAGAAAGGCTTGAAGAACCATGAAGATATTTATTCTGGTCGCGTTGGCGCTGACCGTGATCGGCACCCTTGTCGGAACCGTCTATTTTGTTCTCAAGGAACTGAAGAAAGGTTCATGAGCTTCCGCGCCCCGTCTTTTTCCCGCCGGCATGGTCCGGCCGGGGAAAAGCAGGGGGAGGAAACCGGAAAAAGTTCCATCCCGTGTCTGAAGTCAGGCACGGTTTTTTTTGTAATGAAAAGTCAGGATGTTATGGCCGTTTTCAAAACGGTAGTCAATCGAATCCATGCTGTTTTTGACCATGAAGATACCCAGCCCGCCGCAGGTCCGTTCATCCGCTTCGAGCGTGACATCCGGCATTTTGTGTTCCAGCGGATTGAACGGGAAACCGGCATCGGTGAAGGAGAGGCTGACGGACTCCCCGTTGTCGTCGAACGTGATGACCGCCTTTCCTCCTGGACATACGTAGGCATAGTGGGCGATGTTGACGAAGATTTCTTCGGCGGCGATGGAAATTCTGGTCTTACCGCTCTGCGAAACACCCGCCTTGTCCAGATTGAAACTCAGCCAGGAAAGGAGTTTCGGAAGGGCTTCCGGAACCGCATCCAGTTCCAGACATTTTCCCGCCGGAGAACAGTATTTGACGCAGAGCAGCGTAATGTCGTCGGACTGTTCGGCATTGGCGGAAAAGGTGTCGATCGCGTGCTGCAATCCGGACAGCAATCCTTTCGGGGCGGTTTCCGGCGGAAGCGAATTCAGGGCGTCCAGAAGCCGGTCTTCTCCGAAGAAACCGCCTTTGATATCCTGCGCTTCAGTCACGCCGTCGGTGTACAGAAAGATTTCGTCTCCCGGCATGAGAGTGACCTCGTGGCTATGATAACGGGTATTCTCCATGGCGCCGAGGACCAGCCCGCGGCGGAATTTGAGAAACCCGAACCGGCCGTCCGAAGCACGCAGTAGAGGCGGATTGTGGCCCGCATTCACGCAGACGAGTTTTCCTGTTGAAATTTCCAGTTCGCCAAAGAAGGCGGTGACGAACATTCCGTGCTCATTGTTTGCGCAGAGGCGCTTGTTCGCCTCGGTGAAAACCGAGGCCGGTTTCATTCCCGATTCCGCCAGATTCTTGAGCTGGGTCTTGGCTTCCATCATGAACAGGGCGGCCGGAATTCCTTTGCCGGAGACATCCGCAATCAGGAAGACCAGATGGTCCTGATCGACCAGAAAGAAGTCATAGAAATCGCCGCCGACTTCCTTGGCCGTGCGCATGGTGGCGAAGATGTCGAATTCCGTCCGGTCCGGATAGGGGGGGAAGACGCGGGGCAGGACGGAGAACTGGATCGCTTTTGCGAATTCCAGTTCCGCGTCGATTCTGGCCGCGGCGTCGGAAATGGCCTGTTTCAGGGCCTCCACCGTGGAATTGATGCCGTGGGAAAGCGAACTGAATTCCGTGGAATTGTGGACGTTGACCTTCTCTTCCAGGTCACCCGCGGTGATCATGGAGAGGGAATCGTTGACCTTGTAAATGCCCGAGATGACCAAGCGCTGGACCAGCACGGAAACCAGCACAAAAACCACCCCGAAGAGAATCAGGTTCACGATGATCAGAATGAAAATGATGGCGTTCCGGCTCAGATACATCTCTTTTTTCGGAAGGATTCCAACGATCGTATATTCGGCGAAGGGCATGGCAAGCCCCAGATATTCCTCGCCGTTGATGTCGAGCGTGAACGGCTTCTTCTGGCGGAGGGCCGACGAGTTCACGCCATACTGGGTAATCGGCCCGGGTGACAGCTTTTTGGTGCCGCTGCAAATGACCTGCGTGCCCTTGCAGAGCAGGACGGTGCCGTCGATTCCGATCCGGAAAGCGCTCGCGATGTTGTGAATGTCGGCGATCCGGGTGGCTTCCTGCAGACGGCGCGGCTGGAATCCGACCTGAACGATTCCCGGAGTGCCGTGCCGGGCGACTCCCGCATACTGGAAGAGTTC
>CAYWZD010000498.1:0-3346 GCA_964462755.1 uncultured Victivallales bacterium
TCGTATGCCATCGTGTCTGTTCTCCTGAGATGCCGTTGTTGCTTTCGGAATAATTGAAAACAATATACATTGTCAAAATCCGATGTCAAAGAATCCGGCAGAAAAAGTCAGGGGAAACTTTTACACGAATGTGTTCGAAAAGGTAATCCGCAGGGTGAGGGCCGGATCGAAACGCCGCATGCGGGCGGTGAGACGGTCCGTGATCTCTTCATAGGTCAGCGCATAATTCCGCGGAATCAGGAGCTGGAACTGAAGAACTCTTTTCGGTTCGGATTCATCGAGCCGGAAATCATACAGCTTGAAATTATGGTCGAACGCCGTAACGGCTTCTTCCGTCCGCGCACGCCAGATTTTAACCTTCGGGTCCCGCGTATTGTAAGGATCGCAATGCAGAATCAGGCGGACCGGCATGTTTCGTGCTATCTCGACCTCGGCGGCCTCCAGCGTATCATGGGACGCCAGCAGATCGCCATCACGGTTGACCTCCGCGTGGGCGGTGGCAAAATAATGGTTCGGACCGTAGTTATGGAGGATGATGTCATGGACTCCGCAGATCCCTTTGCAGGCGAGAAGACGTTTTTCGAGCTCCTCCACGAGCGCTTTGTCGGGAATCTCCCCCACCAGCGGATTGATGGTGTCGCGCAAGATGCCGAACCCGCCGAGGATGACGAATCCCGCCACGGCGACGCCCGCGCATCCATCCACAGGGAACGAGGTGAAACGTGCGGCGAACACCGCGCCCAGGACGACCGAAGTCGTCAGAAGGTCGCTCAGACTGTCGAACGCCGCCGCCTTGAGAATCTTGGAGTCGATCCGTCTCCCGATCGCCCGGTAGAAAACGAAGAGCCAAACCTTGAAAAGAAGCGTGCCCGCGAAAATTCCAATCGCCAGATTGTCCACATGAATCCCCGTCGGCGAAAAGATCCGGAGGACCGACTCTTTCAGGAAATCGATGCCGACCGAGACGATGATCACGGCGACAATTACGCCCGCAACATATTCCAGCCGTCCGTGTCCGAACGGGTGCTCGTTGTCCGCGGGCTTGGAGGACAGTTTGAATCCCAGCACGGAAACGACCGACGAACCGGCGTCCGACAGGTTGTTGACGGCATCCGCCGCCATCGCGATACTTCCGGAAAGCAGACCGATTGTCAGTTTGATGCAGAACAACAGAAAGTTGATGGCGATTCCAACGCCTCCCGCCAGCATTCCGTATGCCAGCCGGACGTTCGGATGCTCCGGGTGTTGATGATTTCTCACAAACAAATGTATCAGCAGACTTGTCACAATTTCCCTCTCCTTGCCTGAGTTCGACGGCGGTTCAATTGATTGCCGGACTCACGTTTCTAAAAATAGCACGCTCATGGGATAATTCAATATCAGGCAAGAGAAAAAAATGGACAGGTTTTCATACGGAATGCACATGGCAACGTCCCCCGCCCCTTGACAACCGTGGGACGGGGGACGTAAAATGATGGATCAGGCGTCCTGATAAGGGAGTATCCCGGCGTTCACCTGAAGCTGGTTGAACCCGGTCCGTTCATACTGGGAAGTTCCCATATCCTGAAGGACCTGCCGCAGATGCTGCGCCATCGTCAAATACGGGACGGCGTCTCCGGCAAACTTCGATTCCGGATTCCACGCGGCTCCGGCGGCGATGGCATAAATGCACACGAACTGCCGGTGGTGACTGAGATGCCAGGTCGTCTCCAGCATTCCGAAAAGTTTTTCCTTTCCGGCAAGCCGTCCGAGGGAACGGGTTCCCTCCGTGTTGATCCACGGACAGACCAACGTATCGAAGCCTTCCTTCTTGAAGAATTTCGCGGTAGGCCATCCGGGTTCGGGATCTTCCGGTTTCGTCTTGTTGTATCCATACTGCCAGTCGCAGATGACAATGTCTTTCGGGAGTTTCCTGTAGAGTTTGTCCATCTTCTGTTCCGGGCGGCCGCAGACGATATAACCTTTCCAGCGCTCGTCGCCGCGGGTGAGAAGCATGTCATGCCACATCAGGACGCGGGCGCCGCGTTTGGCCAGAAGTCCATGGAAGTAGCGGATATGATCCAGCACGAGGGTTTCCAGATTCTTCTTCCGGCAGTCGCGGCAGGTGGCCAGATGGTCCGCCTCGTCGCAGCCGATGTGGAAGAAGCCCGGATTGCCGAAAAATTCATGCAGTTCGAGCACCAGATCCGAAAGAATCCGCCGTGTGTTGGGATTGGTCAGACACCACGCCCAGCCGTCCGGCTCGAAAATGGGCTGGAGTTCCGGGTGGGCGTCGAGGATCGCATGTTTTCCGATGACGCACCGGGCGCCGGAAGCGTGTCCCAGAATATTCAACTGCGGGAAAAGGGTGATGCCCAGTTCCTTCCCAAGTTCGATCAGATGCCGGAACTCCTGCTTGTTGATCCGGCGGTCCCGGAAACAGAATTCCGGGTGGGATTCAAACGGAAAAACGCCCCAGGTTTCGATCACGGCATAATTGAACTTGTGATACGCCGCGATCCGGAGCTGTTTTTCGATGTCCCACAGATCCGTTTCGGGAAAGATGCACAGATGGACGCCCCGGAACGGCATGGCGGGCTCGTCGGAAATCTCGCACGGAACCAGAAAATATCCGCTGACTTTTTCCGTCCCACGCTCGACCTCGGCCAGCTGACGGAGAGTCTTGAGTGCGTTCATGAGCCCCGCTATCCCCTTTACGGAAACGACCAGCTGTTTTTCCCCGATCCTTACCGAATAACCGTCTTCCGGACTTTTCGCAAGTTTCCGGTCCGCCTTGACGCTCACCGCCGGACAAGTTTTCCAATACTGTTTGAAAAGCGCCTCCGTCTTCGCGACGATTCCTTCCGTTTCGGCCGCGTTAACGACCACCTTGCAATGGTCCCGGACAAGATATTCCTTCCCGTCTTTGAACTTGACTTCCTTCGGGACCGGGATCAAACGGTCCAGCAGATAACGTTCCTCTCTGGAATCCATCGTGTATCCTCCTTGTTTTTTCAGCAGACTTTGGCAGGGAGTCTGGATTCGATGCTCTTGTAGCACGCATTCATGCAGTCGATCGTCTGACGGTGCCACTTCAGGTTGATCTTCGGGGTCTTGTGCTCACGGATGCAAGCCACGAACTCGTCGATCAGCCCGATCCACTCGTCGAAGTAGGTATACTGGACCGTGTAGCGGTCGTTGGGCGCACCGTTATGATACACGTTCGGGCCGAAACAGTCGCACATGATCGTGCCCTTCTCGCCGGTGATGGTTACATTGACTTCCATTCGTTTCGGGAAAACTTCCCAGCCCGGGCCCGGCACTTTGAGGCGTTCTTCCATGCGCGACCACGAGGGATCGAACAGGA
>CAYWZD010000499.1:0-3335 GCA_964462755.1 uncultured Victivallales bacterium
AGATAACGTTCCGCGCGGTCCATGGCGGCGAGTGTTTTCCGGTCGTTGTCGATCTGTTTGGAAAGGGCCTTGTAGCTCTTGCCCTGAGCCGCGGCGCTCTGCCGCTGGGCCTTGATGGTGTCGATGCTTACCGTCTGGGAACGGTTCAGGAGGACCTGTTTGTGGCGGCCTCCGGTTCCGACCCAGTAGTCCGAGCCTTCCCGGCGTGTTCCGCAGGTGGACTGCCAGTTCCAGTTTTCCCGCACGGACCGGAGATCCTTGTCCCATTCCTTTTCGACCTTTTCCAGCCACTTGTCGGTGACGTAATCCATGAGCTTGCGGTTCATCATGACGTAGGTCCAGCTCATGGCTTTGTTGATGCACGCCACACGGCTGAGAGTGTCCGCCTGAACCGTTGCGGCGGAATAGGCGGCGGCGTCGGCCGCATTCTGGAGTTCGATGCGCTGGCGGACCGTTTCCCCCACCGCGTAAACGGCCATTCCGAAAAGAAAGACCAGCAGGAAAAAAGTAATGCCGAAGGCAAGCGCCACGCCGTCGTCATCCAGGAAAATTCTGCGGAAGAAGCTTTTCATGTCAGTTCCCCTTGAAGTCCGGAAGGATGTAAGGCTTTGACAGCGCGGCGGATTCCCGGAAACGGATATACGGATACCGCACGCTTTCCCCGCCGTGGGCATTTCCGGTGACATCGGCCTTCCGTTCCAGCCACTCCTGATGTTCCTGCCAGGGATTGACGGCCCAGCCGATGATCGGACCGGCTACGGGAATCACCATCGGGAAATCGAAATTCACCGTGACCATGGGAGCCCATTCCCCCGCGGGCTGTCTCAACTCCAGACGAAGTTTTTCATCGATTCCGCCGGACCCCGGGATTCCGCCCCAGCCAGGCACCTGCACTTCGGCGGCTCCGGGACGCTGGGAAAGGGCGATCCATGCGCAGACGGCGGCCGCCGCCTTATGGGCGTCGCCGCCGGGCTGAACGGCCGAGAAATGACGGGAATTGGGAACCGTCAGCAGAGACCGCGCCGCGGCAAACGCGGCATATTGGACCACCTGCCGGGCCATCCAGATATGCGCGATCTGCATGCATCCGAGGACCAGAACCAGAACGACCGGAAGGCAGATCACCGCTTCGACCAGCATACTTCCCTGTTCCGCACTGTTTTTCATATCAGATGGAACCCTTTGAATATCAATGTCAACCACAACCCGGCGGCAATCGCCAGACCGAACGGGACACGCACGCGTTCCGAACTTTTCGGAGGAAGAGCGGCTTTTCCTGCCGCCCGGTCATAACGCCAGTCGAACAGGACACGGAGATAATGTTTCAGCCGGGCGCCGTCGGCATGATGCGTCAGGAGCATCACCATCACGACGGCCAGACCGGAAAGCGAAGTGAAGAGAAGAAACTCGAGCACGCTTCCCAGACCGGTCACGGCGCCGCAGGCAAACAACATTTTGACGTCGCCCGCGCCCGCGGCCCGCATCAGCAGGGGGACCAGCAGAAAAACGGCACACACAACCGCTCCCGCCAGACCGTCCAGAAGCGAAGGAACGCCTCCCCAGCCGAAACGCCAGACGAGAGCGCAAGCCGCTCCGCCCAGCGTCCAGAGGTTGGGCAAACGCCGCTCCCGCCAGTCATACCGGCAAAGGAGAATCAGCCACGGCGTCACGGCCGCGGCTGTCAGCCATAGATTCCATGACAAAAGAACAATCCGCTATGATTGAGGTTATTTGTGCATGGAATCGTGATATTTGCTGGCCTCGGTCGCACCCGTTCCCTGATCCGTCTGCGTTGTGGTGAGCGTTGTCTGCGCATCGGTGTGCTGGGCGGAAGCACCCTTTCCGGCGACGTCGAACATGCCGACGATCGTCTTGCCGAAGACGGCGACCGCAACCACGCACGCGGCGGCGATCAGAACGGCGATGATGACGTATTCCATCATGACCGCGCCTTTTTCATTTCCGAGAATACGGCGGACGAGCCGTCCGAAACGCGACTTTTTCAATGTGTTCAATCTCATGATACCCTCCTTGATTTTATTTTTGGGGACTATGGAACCGGCAGAGCCAGTCCGCTGAATACACTCCGGCACATTCTTACGAAATCATTCCCGACGATTCCGAAGTCATCGGGGCTCTCCAACGCCATTGCGGCGGACGCGGTCGTTCCGGAACTGCCGTCCGCCGAGAAAAAAATCTTGGAACCGGCCACAATGGGAACGATAATGAGAACGGTGATGAGAACATATTCCATCAGGACGTCTCCCCGATCCGATTTTCCCGGCTTCCTCATATTTATTCCATGGATACTTTGTTGAAGTCATTCATGAATGCGGTGTCATTTTTGTGCTTTTCAAGCTCGCGTTTTTCAAAGTCATAGGCCAGCTGGATGAAATTCAGCTTCTCAATCGTTTTCACCGCATTGACCAGCTTTTTGCCGGAGGGAGCCATTTCATAAGCAACGATTACCGCGCGGGCGCGAAGAAGCTTGCCGACGAATTCACGGCTGAGAATGACCGATTTCACCGGAGTCAAGTTGTCTCCGACTTGAAAATCCAGGTTTCGGGCGGCATTGAAAATGGAATCCTCCGGGGAGATCCCGACAAGCGTCACCTTGAATACCCCGAACGAATCCGTGACAAAATCCTTGGAGCGCTCTCCGGAGGAAACACGGACCTTCACCTTGGAAAGCGGGGTGATTTTATTGGCTACAACTTCATCCGTCAGAACACGTTCCGAAGAAATCGGACGGAGGGTAGTCCTCGATTCCGTCTCCCAGTTGAGGAATGGATTCATCCCGCTGAATGCAAGGTCGTTGATCACTCCTGAAACTGAGAACGGATAGACCCCGAAAGTAACGGCGCTGACAACATGAGAGGCGATCGAAACCGGGAAAAGGACCAGTCCGCACGGGACCTCATAGCATTTCCGCCAGCCGCTGTAAGGGGTCACCAAGGCTTCCGTCTTCTTGACCTGATAGTTTTTAACCAGTTGTTTTTCAACAAGTTCCGCTGTTGCCGGGAACACGGTGTTCACCGGCGGCTCCGGTTCGAAACGGACGGTATACATGGAACTGATGTCCTTCCGTTCAACTTCGGGGATAGTGCTCTCCACATTGCGGATGTGATTTGCACAGCCGCTGGAAAACAGCATTGCGGCTCCAAAAGCGCAAATTGTCAATTTTTTACTGACCATTTGGAAAATCCTTTTTGTTGATCTCTGAAAATTGCCTGTTTTTTTTCTAAAATATAAAGGAATATATTCTATGAATGGAAAGTTGACAATCGTCCCAAAGAATGAATTTACAGGGAATGACGTCATACCAAAGTATGAAA
>CAYWZD010000500.1:0-3330 GCA_964462755.1 uncultured Victivallales bacterium
AGTTCGATCCGAAGCCGAAAATCTGGGGCATCGCGAAAACCAAGCTTGCGGAAGCCGAGGGTCTCCTCCAGAAAATGATCAAGGATGCCGAGTTCAACCTCAACGTCTATTACAAACGGAAACAGTATGCGGAGGCCATCGAGGAATGCAACAAGCTCATGCTGATTCTGGACCCGGAGCAGAGCAAATATCAGAAGGCCCGCGACTACAAGATCACGTTTGAAAAGCAGCTCTCCCTCGAAAAGAAGAAAGGAAAGCGCTGACCCATGAAAAACACCGCTTTTTCCATCTTGCGTCTTCTTCTCGTCTGCCTGCTGACCGCCGGTTCTCTTCTCTTCGTTTCCTGCGACCGGAAAACGGAAAAACCGAAAACCCGTCTTCAGCTGAGTACCATCCCGGAAGGCGCCACCGTGACGATTCTCGGAGTCGAACGCGGAAAGACCCCTCTCAAATTCACGCTCCAGCCGACCACTTACATTGTCAAGCTCTCGATGGAAAAATACAAAACACGCTGGGAGAAAGTTGAGATTGCCGAAGGCGAATCCAAGGTCTGCTCCTTCAAGCTCGAACCCGAATGCGCCGCCGTCATGATCACCAGCAGTCCCGACGGCGCGGCCGTGGAGTTCCAGGGGAAGAAACTGGGGTCCACACCGGTCGTCATCCCCAGCCTTCCCTACGGAAACTATACGGCGGAAATTACGTGCCGCGGATATACCCCCCGAACCGCCGCCTGGGAAATCAGGGATGCGACTCCGCAGCTCGTCAAGGTGGACATGACCTCCAATCAGGGGGTTTTGGAAATCACCTCCAAACCCTCCGGCGTGGAAGTCCTTCTGAATGAAACCGTTCTGGGAAGGACACCTTTAAAGGAACAGGTGGAGGAAGGCAAGTATTCCCTCACGCTCCGGAAAGACGGTTATACCGAAGTCACCCGCACGGTTACGGTCCGGCGCAGTCAGACCACCACTCTCCGGAACCTGCCTCTGGAAATCAAACCCTGCTCCCTTGTCATTTCGTCCGTTCCGGCCGGAGCGAAGATCTATGTCAACAACAAACAGTATGACGATACGCCCACTGAGCTCAAAGGGCTCTCCCCGGGCACCTATGTGATCCGTCTGGAAAAAACCGGATACGACCCGGCCACCCGCACGGTGAACCTCCTCGCGGGAACCCGTTTCGAAGTGGCCCTCTCCCTGGACAGCAATACCGGCGGAGTGGACATTGTCACCCAGCCGGGCGGACTGACCGTGTATCTGGACGGAAAACTGGTGGGCGTCACGGAGGAGGACAAAGCCAATCCCGGCTCCTCCAAGATCCTCCCACTGCGTAACTTGAGCATGGGAACCCACCAGATCACCGTGGCGCACAAACGCGGAAAACCGGAAAAGCGCACCCGTTCCTTTGAGATTCAGAAAGGGGAAACCGTCCGCCTGAACAATCTGTCCATCTGGATTCCCAATATCCGCATCACCTTCAAGGAGGGAAATGTGGAAACCGGACGGCTTGCCGGCACTCTCCCCGATTCCTATCTCTTCGAACCGGAACCCGGGGTCCGTTACGCCGTCAAGAAATCGGCCGTCTCCAAACTGGAGCACCTTCAGACCACCGAATAACCAATTACAGGACTTCCGACAAATGTTGTTTGCAATACTTCTGGGGATCACTTTTCTGTTTTTTCTTACAGCCGCACTCCTCGTATTTTTCGGACTGCGCGAAACTACGCTGCCCGCATGGGAAAAACTTCCCCGGAACCGGCCCGCCGGAGGAATCCTCGGACTGATCTCACTGCTGGCTTTCATCCCGAATGTGCGTCCGCTGTTCTCTCCGGAGGATTATCTAGTCCCGCTGATCCTGGCGGCTTTCATTCTGGCGGGACTCTGTTACGCCTATCTGGACTATCTTTTCGCCCGGTCCTTCGCCGGAGCGCTGATCCTGCTGGCGCATGCCTCCATGATCGAATCCTTTGCAACCGGACTGCCCGGCAGCGGATTTTTCGCGCTGATGTCTCTGACTGGAGGGACTTTCGCCATTTTCATCGCGGCGAAACCGCACTGGCTCCGGGATCTCTTCCGGCTTCTGGCGCGCAGCACCGTCTGGCGGCTGACCGTATCCCTGCTCTGCGTCGCGTGGTCGGTCTCCGCGCTGGTCCTGCTGATTCCGCAAGTCGGGAGACTCCTCCGATGAGCCTCCCGGAACCGACTTCCGAAGTCCGTTCCTTCCTGGAAAAGTGTCTCCCGGAAAACGTCGGGGAATTCACGGCCCGCATGACCCTTCTGGGCGAATTCCTTTACGAAACCAATGCGTCCTTCAATCTCACCGCCATCAAGGAAGACGGCTTCTGGTGCCGTCATGTGGCCGATTCCCTGTCGGTCGTTCCCGTGTTTCCCGAACTGTTCCGGAATCCGTCGAAGCTCTGCGACCTCGGCTGCGGAGCGGGTTTTCCGTCGCTGGTTCTGGCGGCGGCGTTTCCCGGAATCAGAATCACTTCGATCGACTCCACCCGGAAAAAGATCGATTTTGTGAACGCGGCCGCGCAGAAAATGGCGCTTGAAAACCTAACGGGAATCCACGGACGCGGCAACGAACTGGAACGCCAGCCACCCTATAAGGGAGCTTACGACGCGGTATTTGCGCGCGCCGTCTCTTCCGCGGACACCCTGATCCGGGAGGGACTGGGATTCCTGAAGAGAAACGGCTCCCTGATCGTCTACCGCACGCCGGACCAGTTTTCAGAGGAACTGCCTTTCCTGAAAGACTGGAAAAAGGGGTCCTTCCGAGGGACGGAGCCGTTCGTTCTGCCGGACGGTGCCGGGACACGTATGTTCCTTCAGATAAAGCAGATACGGGAAATGCACTGATCAAAGCTTTCCTGTCCGCTGAGGATGTCGATCTGTACGCGGAGAAAAACGATCGGCAGGTCCCGTCGGTCGAGACGCGGCATCCGCACGGCGTCCTTTTCCGTGGTGACAATCAGATCCGCCTTTCCCGCTTTCGCTTCGTTGACGAAGTCGATCATCTCCTGCTGACGGTAGCGGTGATGGTCCGCAAAATGTTTCTCCACGGCGATTTTCCCTCCGAGTTCGGAAAGGAAGGCGTTGAAGCTGGCGGGATTGGCGATGGCGGAAATGGACGCCACCCGTTTCCCCTGTAAAAAGGAAAGGGGCATCCGGCGTCCGCGGTCGAAAACATCCTCCAGATATTGCGGTTTGTGACAGCATTCGATGATCTCCGCCAGATGGTTCTGACGGCGGAGAAAGGCCTTCAGGTGGCGGAGTTTCGGGGAACCGTCGGACTTCGTCAGGAAGATGTAGTCGGCGCGCCGGATGTTCC
>CAYWZD010000501.1:0-3326 GCA_964462755.1 uncultured Victivallales bacterium
ATCTGGATGATTCTGCCGCGCCCGCTGAACATGCCGCCGCCAGACCGCCCGCTACCGCCAGACGCATAAGAGAAGAAAGTGTTTTCCTCATTTGCCTTGTTCCTCCGCTCTTTCCTGTTTTATTTTCATGACTCGTGAATATATGCGTTATTGTATCGGGTTACGCTGTTTTCTTTCCGGCTTTTCAGTTTCTGCGAGGCGGGCATCGGGAAGAATGGAAATTTCATCCACCGGTTTTCCATCAGCCTTAACCACGCTTATCTTCAGGGAGTCAGGAGACGCTTTCACAAAGACGGCGGTATCCGTGTCGTTCGCCACTACCGTGAACGGCAGAACAGGTGTGTTTTTCATGAGTTTCGTTTTCTTCCCGGTTGTGCATTCCCCGGAGAAGGGATCGATCCGGAAATAGTGGTGGACGTGTCCGCCGATCAGCAGATGAAGAAGGCTTTTCTTGAAAACGCCATCCAGCAGCGACATCCCGGCGCGCGAATCATATTCGTCATTATAGGGAGGCATGTGGAGGAAGGCGATCCGGAAAACAGCCGTCCGGAAAATTTCACTTTTCACGACCTCCTCAAGCCACTTGCGTTCCTCTAAGATCATGTCGGCGTTCCGATAAATGCCGTCGGCATCGTCGGCATGGTCGTTTCCTGCGTCGAGAGCAAGGAAACAGACCTTTCCGTGGCGAAAAGCATAATAGGTTTTTCCGGACGGATGGTTCATCATCCGGGTGTAATCCGCGGAAAAGAGCCCGATCTGTTCATGATTGCCACGCACGAAAACAAGCGGTTTTTCCCGCGCATAAAGTTCAGTCTGGATGTCCAGAAAACCTTCATAAAACGCATCCGGGCCGCACATACAGGAAAGCATGTCTCCCAGATCGACAAAGAAATCCGTCTGCCGGATACCGGGCAGCTCCATGAACTTCTTAAGAATATGTGTATCGGAGTGAATGTCCGAACAGACAGCAAAAGAAAACTCTTTTTTTCCGGTGTCGAGCGTCCGGAAGGAAAAAGGCTTTCCGGAAGGAACCACTTCCCGTTTTTTCAGCAGAGGCGACCAGTTGACCAGACGATATTCGTAAGAGGTTCCATTCTCCAGTCCGGCAAGGTGGACCGTATGAAAACGCTCGTTTCTCCGCAGAACTCCGTTCCGGTGGGAAACAGGCAGGGAAAGCCATTCCGGACACCCCTTTTTTCTGTATTCGAGAACAGCGCCGGACATCCCCGCCGTCTCCCATGAAACGGTCATCGCGTCCGGCGACGGATTGGAAAGGAAAGGACCGTGCAATAGCTTTTCCGCAGGGATGGAATGTTCCGAAACTTTTTTCTCAAAATCAGCTCTTGACAATTCTTTTTCAGAAGGAACTCCGGTTTTGGCAAAAAAAGCAGTGTCATACTCGCAGAACAGAAGTTCACTGAAGTTTTCAGGCTCGTGGAATTTTCCCTCCAGTTCCGACCAGGAGGAAAACTCCTGCCGGACAGCGCTCGCCCGGCAGAGATTGAAGCCGACGGAAAGATTGTTGATGCGCAGAAGACGCAGAGGTATCCGGACTTTGGCATACCATCCGGCGGAATCGCGGGAAGTCGAGGACTCCCATTGATCGTAGTGCCCGCGTCCGTCGAAACGTCCACCGCCCGCGCCGACGGCAAGCTGAAGAAGCCACGGAACCGGTTCCACCGCACCGAAGAATATCTCGATCAGGTCGCCTTTCCAGACGCTCATGCCGTCCTGTGTATTCTCCGCGCGGATGAGCGACGCGTCCGGTTCAAAACAAGAGACTTCCAGATACAGGTTCTCCGCATCGCGCCGGACTCTGAGTTCCGTCCGGCCCTCCGGCTTTTTTTCCGTTTTATATTGAAAAATGTCTTTGATGACAACAGCTTTACGAGTCGGAACGGCAACCGCTTTGTATCGTTTCGAAAAATAGGAAACGATCCTCCGGCCCGTCATAGGGGAAGGTTCTTTCATACAAGCTCTCACTTTGTTGAGTTGAGTTTTCAGAACAATATCATTCGAAAATCAATTTTCAAGCGTATCGGCTTCTCAACTAGTGAAAGGATTCGGGCGGATTCTTCATTTCCGCAAGGGCTCTTACCGCCCCGGAAACAAGCATGAAAGCCGCCTCCGGCATCAGATGGCGGGTCTCCGCCCCGTATGCCCCCTGAACAAAATAGTTGACAGGTGGAACCCGCGGTCGAGATCCGAGAGGAGCAGGAATACGGTTTCATGACTTCCGCTCTGAAAGACAGTCCTCCTGACAGGAATCCGGCGAAGGTGAAAACATCAGTTCTTCTGAACCGTTTCCGCCATGATCACCACGGGGAATTCTCCGGCGGCCGCGCCTTGCCCCCAGGCCTTTCCGCGCACCGTGATCTTCTCCCCCGCTGACGATGTCGGACGCAAAGCCTGGTCCACTTCCGAGTTCTTCGCCGCCGCAAGGCAGATGACTTCCGGCATATTGCGGCCGCCGACGGAATGTTTCAACTGATAGAAATTGTATTTTTCAGCCGGAAAATCCGCCGAGTTCAGAGTGGCCGCAACCCCGGCAATTCCATTGACTTCCACATTCTTCCCTTTGAACCGCAAGGCCCTTTCGCCGTGGAACTCAATAAAATCCATCCGTGCGTAACGGTCCGGCATCCACGGGGTAAGCAGCACAAGCGCCCCCCAGGCGATCAGACAGGCCAGCAGCGACGACACGGCACCAACCTTCAACCAGGCAACAAAGCTCATGTGGATGTGCGAACGCCTTTCCAGCATTCCCAGCGCAACAATATTGGCAGTGCTCCCGATCATCGTGATATTTCCGCCGAAACACGCGCCGAACAGGAGCGCCCACCACAGCGGAAGGTCCTTGATCGACACCGCCAGCTTCTCGATCACCGGGCAAAACGCCGCCACAAAAATCACGTTGTCAACAAAAGCGGAGCCGATCGCGGAACCCCCCAGCACCAACGGCACCAGCAAGTTGCCGGTACTGCCGCAAATCCTCGAGAACTGTTCCGCCATTACACGGTCCACGTGGGTATGCTCCAGAGTGCCCGCCACGGCAAACAGAAGCATGAAAAACAGCAGTGTCCACCAGTCCACCTCCCGCTCGACATATTCCCTCGCGCGGTCGCGCTTGATGATCATCACAATTCCCGAACAGACCAGCGGGGCGATCAGCAGGATGCTGTTCTTTCCCAGATGCAGCAGACTCTCCAGCTGATGGTGCGACGCGATCAATGCAATCACCACGCACAGGAGAATCACGCCCTGACGGTAGGGCACATCCACTTTCGGAACCAGACTCAAGTTGCGGTCAAGCCGCTCCTGAAGGC
>CAYWZD010000502.1:0-3312 GCA_964462755.1 uncultured Victivallales bacterium
AACTCCGGAGGAATCATCCTCATCGGCGAGCCCTACTGGCTGCGGCTTCCGCCGACGGAAGACGTGGCCAAAGGATGCGGAGTGAATTCGATCTCCGACTTTCTCATGCTTCCTGAACTCATCGCATCGTTCGGCGACCTCGACTACGACGTTGTGGAAATGGTTCTGGCCGATCAGGAAGGTTGGGATCGGTATGAGGCCGCCAAGTGGTTCACCATGCGCCGCTGGCTTGAAGCGAATCCAGACGACGACTTCGCGAAAGAGGTTCGGGCCAAATTGACCGCGGAACCAAAACGCCATGTCACCTACACGCGGGAATACCTTGGATGGGGCGTGTTTGCGCTGATGGCGCGGTGATTTGTCCCAGCCGGAAGATTCGGGCAGTCCCCAATGTCCAGTGCTTCCTGTTCGTCTCCGTGCAATTTGTTGATCAGCGGCGATCCGCTTTCCGGTTGCCCAGAACTCTTCCGGCACAATGTTTTTCGTTGCTTTTCTCATTAAATGCCAGGAGACAGGGCATTTCGCACTATCTCCGGGCAATGAGATCATTTTGCTTCCGATTCTGCCTTCGTCAGGGCCTCGACCACCTTTTCCGGGTTGGCCCCGGCTTTGACGAGGTCTACGGCGGCTCCGTTGATCTGGCGTCAGATTTTCACATTGAGGTTGCCGTCATACGCCATCTGATCGATCCGCTGTTCGACCTATGCCGAGTCTGAGGCATGGGATAGGCAATATCGAGAATCATACTTTGAGTGTCAATCCATTCTTATATGAGTTGCATTTTAGTTTACCGCATGGTATAGTAATGAACTGTCAAAAAATTATTTCAGCAGGAGCCGGATACTATGCCGAACCAAACAATGATAATGCCGAAAGGGATGCGAATGATGCGCATCCGGGGCATTTTTTTGTTTGATTCGGAGAGAATGTAATCCGCAGTCTTTCCCGATCTTATACCTAAAGCCCCTCGGTCGTTTACAAACCGCGGGGCTTTTTTTTACCAGAAAACCACGATTGAGGACCCGCATCAATGAATGTTTATATAACAACCACGATTCCGTATGTCAACAGTAAACCGCATATCGGTTTTGCTCTCGAACTGGCACAGGCCGATGCCCTATGCCGTTATTACCGTCAACAGGGACAAGATGTTTTCTTCCAGACCGGAAGTGACGACAACGCGTTCAAAAACGTCATCAGCGCCAAAAACAACGGCGTGCCGGTGGCTGATTTTGTGGATCGAAATTCCGCCGCGTTTCGGGAATTGTCACAAACGCTACAGATTTCCTATGAGAACTTCATCCGAACTTCCGGTCCGCAACATAGGCAAAGCGTAGCCCGCTTCTGGCGGCATCTCAATCCGGAGGACCTGTATCAGCGGGATTATACCGGACTGTATTGTTTCGGTTGCGAAGATTTCCTTCAGGAAAAAGAACTCATTGACGGTTTTTGTCCGGAACATCGCACCGCGCCAGTGGCAATAGCGGAAAAGAATTTCTTCTTCCGCCTTTCCAGATATCAGTCTCGACTGGAGACGCTGATTGCGGATGATGTGGTCAAGATATATCCGAACCGCTGTAAAAATGAAGTGCTGTCTTTCATCAGGAGCGGTCTTCACGACATCAGCGTTTCCCGTTCCGCCGACCGCGTCGATAACTGGGGCATCACCGTTCCGGACCATCCGGATCAGATCATTTATGTCTGGATCGACGCCCTGATCAATTATCTCAGCGGCTTGGATTATGACCAAGGGGAAAACTACCGTAAATACTGGAACCGCGACTCGTTAAAAATCCATGTTATCGGAAAAAATGTGTGGAAGTTCCATGCCATTTATTGGCCTGCGTTGCTGCTTTCCGCCGGACTGCCATTGCCGGATAAAATCTTTGTTCACGGTTTTTTCACTGTCAACGGACAAAAGATTGGCAAGTCCCTGGGGAATGGCATCGATCCCACCTCCATTGTTCGGAATTATGGAGTCGAAGCTCTCCGTTATTACCTGTTTGAAGCCGTCCAGCCGTTCAATGACTGCGATTTTTCCATAGAAAAACTTATCGCGGTTTACAATACCCACTTGGCTAACGGCATCGGAAATCTTTTCAGCCGCCTGCTGACCTTGGGATGGAAAAGCGGCTATCGCTATGCCCCGAAAAAAACGTTGTCGGAAACAGATCGGCAATATGTCCGAAGTGTGGAAAGTTTCCGCTTTGACGATGTCTTGAATCAAATTCGCGATGAGGTTACCGCCATCAACCGTGAAATTGATCAGTCCAAACCGTGGGAGTTGCTTAAGAACAGCGAAATATTCCGAATACATCAGCTCTTGTCCGGTTGGTATCACCGCTTCGACCGAATCGGAGAGCGATTGACGCCGTTCCTGCCGCAATCTTCCGCAAAAATCAAAAACTCACTTCATGATGTGGAGCATTTTGCAGGAGAACAGCTCTTTCCCAGAATCAAAGGATAGCCCAGCCACGCCGCCGGGAAGAAAATTCCGGCGGCGTGGACACAGATTATTTAGTTGCAGTCTGCACGGTATCTCCCTCATTTTTCGTCAGGGCCTCGACCAACTTTTCGGGGTCGGCTCCGGCTTCCACAAGGTCAACGGCGGCTCCGTTGATCTGACGTCCAATTTTCACCTTGAGATTGCCGTCGGTGGCGACCGTCGTGGAGCCGGACTTCTCCGTTCCGGTTGAACCGTCCGCATTGGCCTTTCCGGTAAGTTCGATTTCGACGTTGTCGCGGGTGACCGCCGACAGGATTTTTCCGTAGCGGAGGTTGAAGCCCACGGTGTAGTTTTCGGGATTGAGGCTGGCGTCGAAGCCGACCCCGTCGCCATACTGGATGACGTTATGTCCGCACGAGCAAAGAAAGATGGCGGCAAACACAGCCGCCCAGGCAAGAAGCAGATTTTTCATGAGTTCATTTTCCTTCCGATTTACGTTTTTTCCGGCAGACGGCGCATTCGCACGGCGAACACCATGCCGACCAGCCGAAAAGTTGACAGAGATTTCCGAAACGGCGAGCCTGATTCATCACGATGTAGCGTAGCGGATTGTACCAGCCGTATCCGGCTTTCGCGGTCTTATAGCCGTTGCGCTTGAAACGGGCGTTCGATTCGGCGAACTTCTCCTTCGAGCCGTCGCTTTCGTGCCACTCTATGTCGTGGATGAACGCGACGACCGCGAGCGACGGGTGGAGCGCCGAAATACAGTCGCGCAGCCATTCGGGGAACGAGTCCGGGCCGATTCCGTTGCAGATCGACGCCAGTTCGCACATCGTGTATTTGCCGATGATTTCGCGGTTCTCCAG
>CAYWZD010000503.1:0-3311 GCA_964462755.1 uncultured Victivallales bacterium
AAAAACACGGGAGTGGCTCCCCCGAAATGGTAATTGGGGTTCTTGTGGGCGGGACCACCGCGGAACAGAAGACCGTGTTTTTCATCCGTCGGAACGGTCCATGTGAATCCGCCGTCGAGACTCCGCCTCAGCACGATATTGCCGTATTCCTGACTGATGCTGAAGTGGTAGAGTTCATCGTCCCGGAGGAACAGCGTTCCCCAGAAGGACCCGATGATGTGGGTGACGTTCACCCAGGTTGCGCCGTTGTCCTCCGAACGGTAAATGCTGGCCAGTCCGCATTCGTTTTCGAGATTGTGCAGAATGCCGAAGTAGTCGTGGCTTGCCACCAGCGTACCGTCATTCAATCGGATAATGCTGGGACTTCCCAGATAGGTTTGAGACTGTTCCGGCATATATTTGACTTCAGAAAAAAGCATTTTGAACGTTCCTCACTTTGAAGAGTTCCGCGATATCCGTTTCATTTCAACAGGATTCATTTTCCTGTCTGCAAATATATTATAGTGAAGAATTTTGATTATGCAATAGGGAAAGTGTTTTACAAAATGGGCATTCGTTTTATAAAACGGACATTCTCCGGCAAAAAGAAAAGGCCCGGGGAAAAGGTGTTTTTTCCCGGGCCTCAGAGATACAATCCGGAGCCGTCAGTCCAGACGTACGACCACGACGCGGTCCTTTGGATCAGTTCATCTCATACACATGCACACCGTAAGGAGCGAACGTGTCGTCAAAGGTACCGTCCTTTACTGAGAGCGTGCGTTTTTCAAAAAGTTCCCGTGCCGTTTGAATACCCGGGACCGTAAATTTCATCTTCACATCCGACATCGCAGAATTGCAGACGAACAGGTATTTTTTCCCTTTGCATTCTTTCAGAAGAGTATTGGCCGAATCAAATCCAAGGCCGTCTTTCGCTGGACCGGAGAGGAGTTCTGTTTTTTGCGTCTGCTTTCCGGTCCGTTCGCACAAGACATCATAAAGACTGCGGAATTCGTGGATGACGGACGTAAGCGTTTCCCATTCTTCCTCCGAGTATCCGCGTTTCGCGTTCGGCGTTCCCGGATAGCCCGCATACCGATACCAGATGACCCCGTGCGCCCCATGGATTACGGCAAGATAGCTCATCGCCCGAAGCTCCGCTTTTGTCGGCATCCGATTCCAGTGCGGACCGGGTTTATAGTGAAAGTACTGAATCAGCGGCCAGATGCTCCGTTTCGATCCGCCGGAAAGCGAAATGTCACGGTTGACCAGCTTCATATCCCGGATGACGTCCGGAACCATTTTCGCAGTCATTTCCGGGGTCTCCCTGCCGCTTGTATTGCCGATCGGATAGATTTCCGGCTGAAAACTGTCGGACATCTTCACAAAGTCCCTATAAGAGCTCCGGTATTTTGTTCCAACAATGTCCGCTTGGGTGATGATGCGGGTTGGATCAATGGCTTTGATTGCCTGATATTTGCTTGCCATTGCATCAGGTGTAACGTATGCGGAGGTGTCATCGCCGACATCCCAGGCGATTACCTGTTCCGCATTGATCTGTTTGGCCGTTCCGGCCGCGATACGGGAAATATCGGTGTCATTTGGGACTTTCGTCGGTGACATCGAAAGATAGACGCCGTGTTTTTTCGCCGCCGCGAGATACTCCTTCGCATCAGGCCACTCCATATTATATGAACTCCAGTGACGCGCAAAGTTGATTCCGGCCTTCGCCGCTTCCGCAAATGCCCGGTCGTAGTTGTTTCCGTTGCGTCCCTGTTTGACGAGACAGGCAAGGCCGAGTGTAAAAAAGGGCTTTCCGTCCATCAGGGCCATGCCGTCATCGCGAAGAGTCATTACGTTCTTCCGGTTCCGTTCCCCGATGTAGAACACGAGAGTTTGTTTTTCGTTATTCCCGGAAAGGTCGGTCAGATCAAGTGTAAAAATGTGGATGCCTTTTGCGAATTCTTTTTCCGGCTTCAGAATGAAAATTCCGTTTTCCCGTGTGATTTTATCCGTCACATCCTTTCCATCCAGGAGAATGCGTGTCGCTTTCCAGTCGACAGTATCCGGATTGGATAGTTCGAATGCCGCCGGAGCCGACGCATCCGCGGCGGGAGAGACGCTTTTCAGGGTTGGAATAAGCGGGGGACTGCATCTGAATGGCAATGCCTTGAGTTGCTTTTGCGTTCCCGTCACGAAACTGACCGCGCGCAGCATGATGTTTTCCCCCTGTTTCAGGTCGGGGCTATCCATCCCGAATTGGACCTCCGCGTAACAGGCTTTTTCCGGGATTTTGCCGCGAAACGTTGTCCAGATCGGTTTCCCCGCACGAAAACGCGGGGTATAATAAGTTTCCCGACCCGTCAGGCGTTTGACGTCCTTGTCATACCAGACGATCCTGTTGTGATATGAATCCTTGTGCCCTATGCAAAAAATCTTTCCCCGTGTGGATTCCGTGCAGACGGCAAGTTCAAAATCCGGAGCCCCGGCAGGGAGTTTCAACGGAGCGCTTTTCACCCAGAACGCCGTATCGAAGAATTTTCCTTTGATTGGCTGCTGTTTGGGGTTGCGCATCATTACCAGCCCTTTGTCAGCGGTATATTCCACTGCGGAAAACGGTTGGTAAAGCGTAAGGTTCCATGAATCGTTTTTTCTGGAAAAATCATCGTTGAGCAATACCGTTTGCGCAAAACAGTGGCTGGCGGCGAGAATAAGAGCGAGCAAAAAAAATATTTTTTTCATAAAGAGTCCTTTCCGCAATTATTTTTTTCCGGTGGAATGATTGTAGGGTTCCAGATAGAGTCGTTGGAATAAAAGTCAGAATGTCAATAGCGCCATTGCACCACGGATGAAGCGTTGGGAGAATACCAAGTATACATGCTCTGGTTCGTTCCTGCCCCCACTTGCCAGACGCTTGTTTCACGTCTTCCCGCACCGTCTGCGTAAACCGCATTGAACCCGCCTTTATGGGCGCCATAGGCTCCTGTGCAGAGTCTTGACCCGTAATCCAAATCCCGGTAGGGATATCCGGGGGCCAAAATGGATGCTGTTTTCCATGTGTCACCAAAAATCATACATTTATCCAGATTGGTTCTGATTTCAGAAAGTTTTTGCGTATAGTCCATAGATGAAGTGTCATACAGTTGGAAATAATACTGATAGGCGTAACTGCAATAGACGATGGTGTAGTTCCAGCTTGTACGACCGGAGATTGCACGTAACGTTTCTTTTTCCTGAGAACTGGTGTAATCCGAAGGACAATGAAGCATTTTAGACGCTTTGAGCAGCCACTCAAGCTTGGTGTAGTCATAGTTTTTATAAGTGCTGACAGGCAC
>CAYWZD010000504.1:0-3290 GCA_964462755.1 uncultured Victivallales bacterium
CTTCCCGACGGACTCGAAACGCGGGGAACGGGAACCCTTTCAAGAAAGGCTTTCCCTTTCCCCGCCTCCCTGTTTTTGCAACTCCCTTCCGGGATTACTTTTTCGCCTGACGAATGCGCTCGATGACGAGCTGCCGGACGAATTCTTCCGGAGCAAGACCTTTTTTGCCGGCTTCCGCGCGAAGAATTTCATAGTCGTCGATGCTGATGAGGAACCCGGGCGAATATGGGCTGTTGACGACCGGGGCCATCGAAGGAACTTTATTCCATTCCTTGCGGAAACTTTCGATCTCGGCGGGCGTAACGCCAAACGTTTCCAGAACCCCGGCCGCCATCATCTGGTTGCCGTATCCGTTCATGTGGAGATTGTCGATGGTCAGTTTCAGGCCTTTGAGGTTCTTTTTCGCCGTAAGTTCATCCTGCATTTTCCGGTTCAGGTCGGCCAGAAGCAGTTTCCGGTCCGCGGCTTCCTTGCGGAGAAATTCGCAATAACCGGCCAGCTTCTTGTTGTTGGCGCTGTCGAGTTGTTCCGTATGAGTGGTGGGGGTCAGGATCATCACCTTGACTCCGGCGGCTTTCGCCTGATCGAGGATTGCCGAAATGTTTTTCTTGAAGTCCGGAAGCTCGACCCCGTTCTTTCCGTGTCCGACGTCATTCACGCCGCAGCTGAGCAGGAGCCAGTCGGGCTTCTTCGCCAAAACGCCGGGCAGACGCCGGAGCATGTCGTTCGATTTGTTTCCGGACACTCCCGCCGGAATGGCGACGGCGTTGACCCCTGCCCGTTTGAGACCATCCATGACCAGCATCACATAACCATCCGGACGATTTCCGAACTGCGTGATGGAATCTCCGAGAAACGCAATTTTTTCTCCGTTTTTCACGACCGGGACGGCAAACGCCGCGAAAGAACACAGACAGATCGCCGCCAGCAGAAACTTTTTCATACACTCTTCTCCCATAATGAATATTAGATTTTATGGACTGATCCGGGAAAATAGTCTTCTTTCCGTAAAATATCAAGTCCGGGGTGGAAAAAAAACCTTTCTTATGATATATTTCCATTACAGGCTGAAAGGGCTGGGCATATAACGAAATTTGACATAAAGGACAATCAAGATGACGAAATTAATGCTTGGACTTCCGAAGGGAAGTCTGGAACAATCCACTGTGGACATGTTTGCCAAGGCCGGCTACAAAGTTGAAATCAACTCCCGGTCCTATTATCCTACGATCGACGATCCCGAGATCGAATGCATGCTCATCCGTGCACAGGAAATGTCGCGCTACGTCGAGGAAGGGATTCTGGACTGCGGACTGACCGGATACGACTGGATTCAGGAAAACGGCTCGGATGTCTATGAAGCCGCCGAACTCGTCTACGGCAAGGTCGGACGCAATCCCCTCCGCTGGGTGCTGGCCGTGCCGGAAAGCTCCGGAATCACCTCCGTGAAACAGCTCGAAGGCAAACGGATCTCCACGGAAGCGGTCGGCATGACCAAACGTTACCTCGAGAAAAACGGGGTCAAGGCCAATGTGGAATTCTCCTGGGGCGCCACCGAAGTCAAGCCGCCCCGTCTGGCGGACGCCATCGTCGAAATTACCGAAACCGGCTCCTCGCTCCGCGCCAACAACCTGAAAATCATCGACACCCTCTGCATCAGCACGACCCGTTTCATCGCCAATCACAAGGCCATGCTCGATCCGGAAAAGAAGCGGAAGATCGAAAACCTCGCGCTTCTCCTGAAAGCGGTCCTGACCGCCGAGGGAAAAGTCGGGATCATGCTGAACGTCCACAAAGCAGACCTTGAAAAAATCACCACGAAGCTGCCCGCGCTGGAACGTCCGACGGTTTCCCAGCTCACGGATGAAAACTGGGTCGCCCTCAACACCATCGTCTCGGAGCACATCGTGCGGGAGCTGATCCCCGAACTCAAACGTCTCGGTGCCAGCGGCATCGTGGAATACCCGTTGAACAAAATCGTACCGTAACTCCGGACCGGTTGTCCGGAGCTCTTTTCACAATCTAACCGAAGGAGATGAAAAATGACAGAACGCAAAGCGATCCCGCCGGAAGAATTCGCCGCCAACCTGTTCGATCTTTTCCATCGGAAATGGTTTCTCCTGACCTCCGGTTCCTTCGAGACACGGAAATTCAACACCATGACTGTCAGTTGGGGGTTCCTCGGGGAAATGTGGATGCGGCCGACCGCCATCGCGGTGGTCCGGCCGCAACGCTACACCCTCGAATTCATGGACCGTTATGAGTCCTTCACCCTCTGCGCCTTCGGGGAAGCTCACCGGGAAACCCTGAAACTTTGCGGTGCAAAATCCGGACGGGATTTCGACAAGACGAAAATTCCCGGACTCACGCCGATCGCCTCGAACACCGTGCTCTCTCCCGGTTTCGAGGAAGCCGAACTGATCCTGGAATGCCGGAAACGTTACCGCAGTGAATTCCGGAAGGAAAATTTCATCGACAAAATGATCCCGGAGGAGTTCTATCCCGGAAAAGATTTCCACCGCATCTTCGTCGGGGAAATCACCCGCATCTCCGGCACCGACGCCTACTGCCGCAGACCGGAATAATCCGCCGGACTCACTTTTCTCCGGGCGTTTCCTCTTTCAGGAGCGCCAGCATCGCGGTGAAATCATCCGGACAGGGCGCCTCAAAGGAAAGAACCTTCCCTGTAACGGGATGAGGCGCCTCCAGTTTCCATGCATGAAGCATCTGGCGCGGCGCGGTTAGTTTCCGGGCTCCGCCGTAGACGGAATCCCCTGCAACGGGATGTCCCAGAAACGCCATGTGAACCCGGATCTGGTGCGTGCGGCCCGTGTAAATCCGGACTTCCACCAGACTCGCCGGAATTCCTCCGACAGTTCCTTCCCGGAGAACCCGGTAAGCGGAACGGGCCTCGCGTCCGCCGCTGGAAAGCACCGCCATTTTTTTGCGGTCCGTCCGGTGACGGCCGATCCGGTTGACGATCTCCCCTTCCTTCCGGGCTAGGTGTCCCCAGACGATCGCAAGGTAGACCTTGGAAGTCTTCCGTTCGGAAAACGCTTCGGAGAGCTTCATCAGAGAGTCCGGGGTGCGCGCGACGATGAGGCATCCGGAGGTGTCCTTGTCCAGACGGTGCACAATCCCCGGACGGAGCGGATCGGTTTCGGCGAACTCGTCGCCCATTTCCGGCTCCCGTCCCAGCAGCGCGTTCACGAGCGTTCCGCTCCAGTTTCCGGCGGCGGGATGCACCACCATCCCGGCGGGCTTGTTGACGACGATCATCTGTTCGTCCT
>CAYWZD010000505.1:0-3275 GCA_964462755.1 uncultured Victivallales bacterium
AGATGGCATTTGTGCGCCATGGTCTTGAGGAAGACCGCGCCCAGACCGGAAATGACGCCCACAAGGACGCACAGAATCAGGATGTAACTCTGGTGTCCGATGAAACGGTGAAGACGGAGGAAGAGGAGACGGACTTCCCGGACAAGGCGGTGAAAGTGAAAAAAGTTCATGATCTGGCGGTCGTTTTGCGGGTTCCCATGGTTTTGATTTCGGCGACAAACTCATCGATGTCTTTGAAGTCGCGGTAAATGGAGGCAAAACGCACATAAGCCACTTTGTCCAGATGGCGCAATGCCGCCATGACGCGGTTGCCGATTTCAACGCTGGATACTTCACGGTCAAATTCCGCTTCGATTCCGGAGACAATCTCCGAAACCAGCGAGTCGATTTGTTCCGGACGGATATTTCGTTTCCAGCACGCTTTTTCAATCCCGCGCCGGAGTTTTTCACGGTCGAAGTCCTCATGCGTGTTGTCGCGTTTGAGAACTTTCAGTTCCGCCTGAATGATTTCTTCGTAGGTGGTGAAGCGATGCCCGCAGTTCGTGCACTCACGGCGGCGCCGGACGCCCGCGCCTTCTTTGGTCGCACGGGAATCCATTACCTTGTCATCCTGGCACGCACACCTCGGACATCTCATTGGAGCCTCCTCCAGAACGTTTCATCCAGCATCGAAAATCACTGAAATCAGACACGAACTCCGGTTTTTCCCGGTAAAAAATCCCGGCTTTTCCTGTTCGCGGCCGTTTGAGAAAAAACAGTCCCGCCGTTCTGCCGATCCATGAAAAACAGTCTTTCCGGGCATTTTTGCGGGACGAAACAGTCATAAATGTCATAAATATAAGCAGAAAAATCAAGAAATCAAGCTGAAAATGAAATATCGTACTGGCTTTTTTCGCAATCGACGTTAAATTTCTTCATTTAAACCGCAATTCAGGAGGCAGATCAAGGCAATGAAAAGCTACAGGCGCGAACTCGTATTCAATGTCCCGTCCCGTCGTGCATTTGTCAACATTACCCAGCAGGTCCAGGAAGCGTTGGAAGCCTCCGGCATCCGCGAGGGACTTCTTCTTTGCAACGCCATGCATATCACCGCGTCCGTTTTCATCAACGATAATGAGTCGGGACTCCATGCCGACTACGAGAAGTGGCTGGAGAAGCTCGCCCCCCATGAACCCGTGAGCGGTTATCTGCATAACCTTTCCGGCGAAGACAACGCCGACGCCCATATGAAACGCCAGATCATGGGACGCGAGGTCGTCGTCGCCATTACCGACGGACAGCTGGACTTCGGTCCCTGGGAACAAATCTTTTACGGCGAATTCGACGGCGGCCGCCGCAAGCGCGTCCTGATCAAGATCATCGGAGAGTGAGACCCGTATGAAACCATGGAATGTGGAGAATCTTCTGACTTCCTTTGTCGAGTGTGCTTCTCTTGCCCGGCGGATCAAGGAGGTGCCCCATACCATCCTCAAGGATGACCGCACCCCGGTCACGGATGCCGACAAGGCCATCGAGAACCACCTTGCCGGACAGTTCGGCAAAGAACATCTTCTGGGCGAGGAAACCTTTCAGAATGTCCCCCGGGAAGTCCTCCTCGACACCTTGCTCCACGGGAAAATCTGGATCGTCGATCCGATCGACGGAACCGCGAATTTCGTCAACCGGCGTTCCCTCTGGGGCGTTTCCATTGCCTACGCCGAGAACGGGGTCATCCGCGAGGGCGGCGTCTTTACGCCCGAACTCGGGGAACTGATGTTTTCCGACAACGGGAAAACCTATTTCGCCTCCACCGAAAAATATCCTTCCCTCGAAACCCTGAAGAACGCGGTCCGTCCTCTCGAACACCCGCACCGGAAGTTCGACGGTTCCTCCTGCATCAATCTCTCGCAGCTGATGACCCGGAAGGGAATTTTCAACGGGACGTATCCGGTCATTTCCATCGGGTCGTGCGTCTGTTCCGGAATCGATCTTGCGCTCGGCCGCGACGCCGTCTACATGACCAGCGCCAAACTCTGGGATTTGGCCGGGGTTCTGCCGTGTCTCAAAAATCTTTCCTTCGTGTCTGAAAACCGGAGCGGCTCCGATCTGCTTTCGTGCGAAATCTCTCCTGAAATCTACCGGCTGGAACCGGAAGCCCCGAAGGCGTTCGCCCTCCGCGAACCCAATTGGATTGGTTCCTCCCGGGAAGCCGTCGAAACAATCCTGCCCCTTTGTATCTTATCGTGAGGTGAACTCATGCTCAAATGGATGCATCTGGAAAATCTGGCCCTGGTGGAAAAGGCCGACATGGAATTCGGTCCCGGCTTCAATGTCATCAGCGGTGAAACGGGTGCGGGAAAATCCGTCATCATGGGCGGCGTCGCCCTGCTGCTCGGGGACCGCGCCGACAAGTCCATGATCCGGATCGGCGCCGCCCGCTGCGAAATTTCCGGCGAGTTCCAGCTGTCCGGGCTTTCCCTCGAAAGAGTCGGCCGGGTTCTGGAAGAGGCCGGGATTCCCCCCGGCGAGAACGATTCCCTTCTGGTCCGCCGCGTGATTACCGCTTCCGCCGGACGGAATTTCATCAACGAGTCGCCGGTCACGCTCCAGACGCTCCGCCAGATCGGCGAGATGCTGGTGGACACTCACGCCGCGCACGACGACCAGCATCTCCTCAAGACCCGGAACCAGCTGGAGATGCTCGACCGTTTCGCGAAACTGGAACCGCGTCTTTCAGCGGTCCGCGGAATCTGGGACGCCCTTTCCGACCTCCGCCGGGAACGCGACGCCTTTGCCTCCACCATGCCCTCCGCCGAGGAAACCGCCCGTTTCCGGCGCGATGCTTCCGAAATCGAGAAGGCCGACCCGAAACCCGATGAAGACACCGAGCTGGAAGCCCGCCACGCGGTCGCCGCCCATGCGAAAAACATCATCGAATTGGCTTCCGGCGCGGCCAACGGCCTCACCGAATGCGAGGATTCGATCGCCGACCGTCTCGGGCTGATCCGCCGTTCCCTTTCCGATATGGAAAAATATGATCCCGAACATGCCGGCCGTTTTCTGGAAACGCTGGAAGAGATTTCCAGCCTCATTTCGGAACTGTCCTCCGAACTCAACAGCCACGCTTCGGATGTGGATGTCGACGAAGGAGCCTTCCGTTCCATGGAGGAACGCCTGCGCGTACTCCAGACTCTCAAACGGCGCTACGGTCCGGCGCTGGAGGATGTGTTTGCCCATCTGAATTCCATCCGCGCCCGGATCGACGCCTACGACAACGCCGAACAGCACCGGGTCGA
>CAYWZD010000506.1:0-3272 GCA_964462755.1 uncultured Victivallales bacterium
CGGGGTCTGCTGACGCCATTCCAGAGCGGCGTTGTCGCCGTAGATTTTGAGGATGAAATTATTTTCCTCGCCGGTGGAAACCTCGCTGGCGAAAATGAGCCCCCGCGCCCCGTTGTCGAAACGGAGCAATACACTGCCGTCGTCATCCAGTGAACGCCCTTCGACGAACGTCGCCAGATCGGCGTTCACTTCCGTGATCGCAAGCCCGGTGACATACTTGATGAGGTTCTCCGCATGGGTGCCGATGTCCGCCATGCATCCGGAAATTCCGGCCTGTTTCGGGTCGACGCGCCACGCGGCCTGTTTCCCGGCGTTGGGAGCGGCAAGCCACCCAAGCGAGTATTCCACATTGATCTTGCGGAGTTCGCCCAGCAGTCCGTCCGCGACGATTTTCCGGGCTTGTTTGACCATGGGAAAACCGGTATAGTTGTGCATGAGCGCAAACTTTTTCCCGCTCCGCTGAATGATTTCCTTGAGTTCCATTGCTTCCTCGGAACTCATGGCGACAGGCTTCTCGCACAACACATGGAATCCACCTTCCAGAAAGGCTTTGGCGATCGTGAAATGCCAGCGGTTCGGAGTGCAGACCGTCACAAAGTCGATCCGTTCCGACTCGGGCAAAGCACGCTCTCCGGCGACCATGGCGGAAAAGTCAGGATAGACACGGGCCGGGTTCAGATACAGCCGTTCTCCGCATCGGAGGGAACTCTCTCTGCCGGTTCCGAACACCCCCGCGACAAGTTCGATTTCTCCCCCCATCCGGGCGGCGATCCGATGCACTTCACCGATGAAGGCGCCTTCTCCGCCGCCGACCATGCCCATCCTGATTTTCCGTTTCATTTGTTCACCTGCCCAGAAGTTTTTTAATGTGACCGATACTGATGACCGAGCTCTCAAACGCGGGCCGCTTGCAGACGTCCTGTTCGTAGATCACCCACTCGCAGATCGTATTTTTTGCCTCGCGGATACAGGAGGCCAGATCGATTTTTCCATTTCCGAGCTCGGTAAAGGAGCCGTCGACGGGGTCCATATCCTTCAGATGAAGCTGGGGCAGACGTTCCGCATAACGGCGGATGTATTTCACAGGGTCCTCGCCGCCCTTCGTAATCCAGTAGACGTCCAGTTCCGCCATCACCTGCTTCGGATCGGTCCGCCGGTAAAAGGCGTCCAGCGCATATTCACCGTCGGCGAGTTTGGCAAATTCCTGAGCGTGGTTGTGGTAGGTGAACTGAAGCCCGTTTTCCGCGGCGGCCTTTCCGGCTTTGGCGCAGAGCGCAATGGATTCCTCCAGTTTTTCCGTCTCGAAACAACAACTGATCGTCACATATTTGACCCCTAACGCGCGGGCATAGTCGAACGCCTTTGTCTTCGGATCGGAAAAATCGTTGGCCGAAACATGCATGCCGCAGGCTTTCAGTCCGATTTCCTTCGTGAAAGCGCCGAGTTCCGCCGGTTCCATGTCGCCGAAGTAAAATGCAAATTCCGCACCATCGCACCCCAGCTTGACAAGTTCGCGGCAGACGCCCTTGAAGTCCTGCTTCAGCGCCTCGCGGATCGTATACATCTGGATGCCGATTTTCAGATCTTTCATGACTTACCCTTTCAGCATGGCGTTCAGAATGTAGAAATTGAGTTCCTCGTAGTCGCGCGCGGCCACGAGCTGATCCATCTTACTATCATCCAGGGAACGGCTGATTTCAAGCAGCTTCAGGAAAATTTTCCGGCTGTATTCGAGATGCTTCATGCAGACCTCGTCCTTCTGGGTGCGCATGACCTTCACATCCAGCCCGACCCATTCGCCGCTGCTGCCGTAGTTGTGCCGATCGAGCACGCGCACCTGATTGAGGGCGCGGCGGGGATCGACGGCTCCGAAGGTGAGGTCCTGGTCGAACTTGAGGCTGTTCTGATCGTTGAGATGGACGCTCCACAGTTTCTTGTGAGCAAGAGCAAAGCCCATCTCGTCGGAGGGCGAAAGGTTGGCGAGCAGCGCATGAGCGGTTTCGATGAGACATCCCACGCGTTCGGGCGCATTCGTCATCAGGCCCATCGCAATGGCATGTCCGATCGTCGGAATGTAGGTATGGTCCATCGGCTCATTGGGTTTGGATTCGATCATGATCCGGACGTTCTTGTCGTAATCGAGCATGATCTGGAGGGCTTCCGCGATCCGTTCCGTGGCAAGGACCGGGTCCTTCGCCTCACGGATATAGGTGCCTTCACGCGCAAGCCATAGCACGATATTACGCGTTCCAAGAGCGTTGGCGATGTCGATGGTGCGCTTGCTGCGCTCGATGGCGTATTCGCGGCATTTGGCGCAGTTGTTGGTGTAGCCGCCGTCGATCGTGCGCGGATCGAACCACATGCGCGGGGCGACGAATTCCGCGGTCAGGCCGTGTTCGTCCAGCGTCTTCTTGAGCGCTTTCGCTTCCTGAACGATCTCCTTTTTCGAAAGATTGTTCATGTTCGGAACCGCATCGTCATCATGGAATTGGACGCCGTCGAATCCCAGTTTCTTGTAGGCGGCGAGTTTCCGGTTGAAGGGGATGCTCTTGCGGACTTCCGGGCCGAAAGGGTCGGCTCCCTCGTGAATGTTCCAAGGACCAAACGAGAAACGGAATGTTCCTGCCATTTTCTTTTCCTCTCTTTCATGGATGGGGACTGAAATCTTTTTCTGCAACTATTTCAAATATAGTCCTTGAAAAAAATAATTCCTTGACTATCTTACGAAAAAGTAGCACGATATTACGAAAAAGAGGGAATCATGAAGACGGTCATCGCGAACCGGAACGATTTTTTCAAGCAGGACTGCTGTCCGATCGCCCTGCGGACCATTCAGGGAGATGCCGCCATGCAGCACGAAGGCGACCTGACCGACCTCCGCCATACGCACGATTTTGCGGAGCTGGTCATCATTACGAACGGAGGCGGCCGTCACTGGATCAACGGGGAGGAATACAAGGTTTCGGCCGGGGATGTTTTTCTGATTCAGGGCAACACTGAGCACTATTTTCTGGAACGGCACGACCTGAGCATGTATAACATCATGTTTGACGATTTTTACCTCAAGAATCATCTCCGCAGTCTGCGGTCCATGCCGGGATTCAACGCCTTCTTTCTCTTCGAACCGACTTACCGCCGACGCCACAAGTTCCAGAGCCGCCTTCACATCGCTCCGGACGCCCTGCTCCCGGTCACGAATCTCCTGCGGCAGATGACCTCCGAAATCAAAAACGGACTTCCCGGCTACGATCTTTTTCTGCTGGCAAAGGTGC
>CAYWZD010000507.1:0-3262 GCA_964462755.1 uncultured Victivallales bacterium
CAACCTCCGCCGGTTCCGTCTTGGTGGACATGGGGGCCGGTTCCGCTTTGGCGGCAGCCTTCCGGCTGTTTCTCGTTTCCAGCGGGGACTTGCGCGGCGGATCGTCTTCAAAATCGCTTGCCACGCCCTCGATGATGTCCCCGGCTTCTCCGTCGGAATAGCGGCGGCGGGTGCAGCGTTCGAGGATGAATTTCCGGCCCTTGCGTTCGAATTTGCCGATATAGGCGTCGGTGCTGGCGTATTCGTCGCCCTTGATGGCGAGTTGCAGCGTTTCGGTGTGCTCTCCGGAGGAATCCCGCCACCAGAGCTTCCCGGTCACAACCGCGCCCGTTTTGCCGTCGGCGTTGCGGGTGATGCGCGGAACTTCCGGGATGATCGACCAGTTTTCCGAGCCGAGGATATCGTCGAGCTTCCGGCCGAAATATTCGCGGGTCAGGTAGCCGTTTCCGGCGAGAATGTTCACTTCGTTGTTGACCATGCGCGCGCCGTTCCCGGCGGCCCAAATGGTGACGTCGCGCACGATTTCAACCGGGTAGCCGTCGCCTTTGACGTAGTTCCCGGCTCCGATCTTCTTTTTGTCGCGGTCGGTCACAAAGCCGAGCTTGTTCCCCATCAGGCCCATAATCGGCTGCATGACCTCCTCGGTGAGCAAATTGCGGAGCTGCTGCATGGCGGCGGCGCGAATCAGGGCGGCGGCGGGCGATTTTTCATCGGCGGTGACGATCTCGTAAAAGTCGCCGGTGACTTCGTCGATTTTTACGAGCTGCGCCAGCTTGACGTTTGCGGGCAGGTACTTTTCCGCGATGGCGGATTTGACAAGGGCGTTTTCCATTTGAAAATTTCCTTTTTCGGTTTATATTGTAGATAGTTGATGTCTTTGCCCGGCCGAAGCTGCTACTTCGCCGGGCGTCCTTTTGTCAGCACGTCGGCCATTTTGGCGATTCCGGCCAGTATCCCCATTCGCGCACACGCCTTTTCATCGGTCAGCACGGTTCCGATCAACCGGAGCCGTTCGCTTGTCCTGGCGCCGGGGATGTTGACGCAAACGGCGATTTTGGTTCCCGTTTCGTCGCGGCGGGATTCACACAGGTAGGCGAGCGGAATTCCGCGTTCCGCGCATTTCCGCGCGATCTCTTGCAACTGCGGGATGAGTTCTTTTTCCGCGAATTCGGATTCGTCGAAATGCGGGTCGCGATATTCCCCGGCGATGATTTCGATGCCTTCAGCTTTGTTCGCATTGTCCATGATGGTTCCCTTTCCGGCCGGTCACGGCCGCTTGCTGGTGGTGTCTTGTTCCTGCGGTTCCCAGGTTTCGACCTGGTCGAAGTGGAAAGTTTCGCGGTCGGGGCAGTAGATGCGCCGGTCCTGATACATGCCGCAGACGACCCGGCCGGTTTTCAACCGCGCGCGAATGCGTTCGCCGGTCAGCGGGACGTCCGCCTGAAGCACCCCCTCCGCCGAAATGCCGTTACTCATGGGGTCCCTCGCCGTTTGTCTGTTCGCCTTTGACCGCTTGCGGCCTCGGATAGCAAAAAACGGAAACTCTACCATCCGGCGCAATGTCGATGCGGTCCCACATGCAATCGCGTCCAATGGTCACGAATGTTCGATTGCTCGATTCGCTTTCTTCCCCGGTTTTTGTGGTGATGGGAAACTGGTTTGATGCGCTTACCCCGATAACAAGCGATACGAGGTTGTTTGAACGGTTTATAAGCGGCCTTCTGAAAAACATTTGATTTCTTCCTTTCTGGCCCGTCGGGCCGGTTGATTAAAACAGGCTGACCAGCCAGTCGCAGAGTTTGATGATTCCGGCGATGGTGGCGAGCGTGAGCAGAATGCCGAACGCATACCAGCAGGCGTTCGCGGAATCCCGGAGCTGCTTCGCGGAGTGACCGCACCCGCCCAGCACGGGCTGGATGTCATCGTCGTTCGGATCAAAAACTTCCATAGAAAACCTCACTTTCCCGATTAGCCCCGCGCGGCAGCGCCTTGTTCATCCGTGGATGAATTGTTTTTCAAAAAAATTTTTGCGCACTCCCGCATCATGATACGGATCATCTCGCCGTCCTGACGCGCCATTGCTGCTTTTTTGAGGCGTTCGAAGAGCTCAGCCTCTTCCCGATTTGCCTGCAAAGCGATCATTCTTCCTTTTGCCATCTGAAACCTCCTTGTTTGTCTCTAAAATAAAAATACATCTATAGATGAATAATTCAAGCTGTTTTTAAAAAATTCTTGAATATTTTTAAAAACGACGTTACTTTAAGCATTAAATTTATGCAGGAGGTGGTTATGGATATCTTTCAGAAAATCAGAGATGAATTGAGACGTCAGTACGATTCCGGAGCCACTTACAAGGAACTGTCAAAACGTTCTGGAATATCCCTCGGGCACGTCGGTCAACTCTTAAACGGAACCCGCAAAATCGAAGCAATGTCCGTGGAAACCCTTTTGCGACTGTTTCCGGCTATGCAAATTGAGCTTGAACCGACGGCGTCGCATTTGAGCGAAGAGGAAGAGCAGCTGCTGGAGTTGTTCCGCCAACTTCCACAGAAGGAAAAGCTGGCAGAAATTGTTGCCGTGGCTCAACGGGTGGCAACCGTAAAAAGCGCAAGAGTGGCCGCCGAACCGGCCCCGGCAAAGATCGGATAGCCTGAAATTTGTCGGGTTCCCAAGAAAACCGGCAAATAGACGATGAGCTTGCTTGAACGGAGAGAAGAATGCTTGCTGGAAATTTTGAGTTCACAATACCAAAAGGTTATTGTTGTTTTCCTAATTCAGAAGGGAAACCGGAATTTTACGCAGCAGGGACCAGCTATCGACTGAAAGAATGCCGCAAGGCGTTTGCCTCCATGCCGGACCGAATATGGTTGGTGCGTGATCCCCGAAACAGTCATGATCCCAATGCTGTAAAAATCATGGTTAAAAAAGGCTGGCACACGTATCATGTCGGCTTTATTCCGGCAAACGAATCTCCGGCAGTCAGTCAACTTCTGAAACAACGGGTTATTCCTATCGTTCAGATAAGAAAAATTGAAGCGGACCCCAGAAATTTTCTGTTCGTATTTGTTCTTCTCATTCCAGACTCTGTCTATCTCGAAAAGAACCCCTATGAAAAGGGAAACGCGGGCAATTTACTCAAAGGGAAAAAATCTCATTCCGGCTGTTTTTGGACGCTCGTCATTTTACTCCTTCTGTTTCTCCTTCCAATTACTATGGTAAATTGTGAGAAATCTTTGGACAAGTCAAACTCGTCTTCGGTTAC
>CAYWZD010000508.1:0-3258 GCA_964462755.1 uncultured Victivallales bacterium
ATCAATGTCCGCGGGGATGTGCCGCTGAATGTCGTTCACATCCAGATGGACAAAGCGGCCATGATTTCTCCCGCAATCTTCCAGAACAACATGCAGCTGCTTGCCATTGCGGCTTTCTCCGCCTCCACCTCCGTTTCTCCGATGCAGTATGAAATCGATGCCGCCCAGGTGGCAAACATCCGTGCGACGCAGGGCAATCAGCTCCAGAATCTCACAAATGCCGCTCTCCAGAAAGCCTTTCATGCCATGATACAGTCGACGGTAAAGGAATAACGATGAAAAACAAGTGGATTTCCCTCCCCGCCGTGTTCGCCGTCCTGATGATCACCGGCGCATGCACTCATACATATTACATTCCGAAAGACATCCCCGCCTATTCGGAACTCAAGGAAAAAATCAACACTTCCGCCGTATGCATGCAGTATCCGCATCCGATGATCGTGCCGGAATGCGACCGCCTCCTCTATGAGGAACTCCTGAAAAACGGCTATTCAAACACGATTTTCAACAGAGTTCCGGTTTCCCTGAGGGAACTGGAGGCGGAACACATCATCCAGCCGCTCTACCTTTCATACACGTATCTTCAGGGAAAAGAGGAGTTCATCATCACTTATCAGCTGGTGGTGATGGTCCGGCCGCCCGGGGGGCTCGACAGCAGCGGACAGCTGGTCTATGGCACGCCCCGCTATTTCCAGGCGTTTTCAAGAAAAACGGTAAACTCCGTGGAACAATATCCCTTCTTCTCCGCGGAAAATATGCTGCCGGTGATTCAGAATCTTTTCAGGAATCCAGCGTTCAGGAAAGCGTTGGAACCGGTACCAGTAACAGCCCCGGCACCAGTAACGATTCCACCGAAAAAATAACCTTCACCTGATTGCACGCTCATATACGCGCAAATAGGCTTCGGCCGCCTTTTCGGGAGAGTTGTTGCGCTCCGCATACTGGCGCGCGCCCGGCCTGAGTTTCGGACTGTCCCGCAGGACCTTGAAAATCGCGCCGGCCAGACTTTCCGGCTCGAACGGTTCGGCCAACGCACCCGTTTCACCGGGAATCGCCAGTTCGGGAAGCCCCGCTGTCCGGAACGCCGCGACAGGAGTCCCGCACGCCAGGGATTCCACACAGGTGTTCGGATAGTTGTCCACCACGCTGGGAGTCACAAAGACGTCCGCGGCGCTGTATAATTCCGCCATTTCAGACTCTTCCTTCACGACGCCCGCAAAAGAACACGGAAAAGGAACATCCGTCCGGAAGAATTCGGCGTCGCCCTGTCCGAAACAGATCAGATGGAGTTCTCCAGCGGGAATCTTCCCCGACAGAAATTGGAACGCCTGTTTTAAAAATTGCATTCCCTTGAGTGGATTGTTTACCGTTTCCGCCCCGAACAGCAGGATGCGCCGGGAGGGTTCGATTCCGAAACGTTCCCGGATGCCACCCCCGCCGCACGGATGAAACACATTGAGGTCCAGCGGATTGCGGATGACCTCGCAATGGGTTCCGCTGAACAGAGCGCTCCGGATGAGCTGTCCTGCATTCCAGCGGCTCGGTGCGACAAATTCCACCCGGAGATTTTTCCAGCATCCCTTTTTATAACGCCATATCAGACGGTCCAGATCGGGCCCTGACGCTCCCCTCGGAAAATTGTCGGCGCGGTATCCTTCCAGAAACCGGCGGTCTCCGTGAAGCGTGTCCACGCAGAATTCCGAACCGCAATACGCCCAGTTGTCATGAAGAGTCCAGACCAGCGGTTTCCGGATTTCCGGAAGGGAGCCGATGGAAAGGAAATCGCCGCAGATCCAGTGAAGGTGAACGATGTCGACGTCGGACGCGTTCAGTTTTTTCACATCCGCAAAGGGAAAAAGACTTTCCGAACGGCTCGACGGATTCGGGGAACGGCAAAACTGATCGCGGAAAAGATCGATGCCCTTCCGCAGACAGCGCATGGACGGATTCAGAAAACGGCGGCGGAAAGGCGGAATGATTCCATCGGAGGAATCCCGGAAACAGATCCGGCTGTCCACCCCTGCCCGGCAAAGAGCTTCATGAATCCGCCGGGAAGCGATTCCGGCGCCCCCGGTCGGAAAAGTGCATACATGAAGGACCTTCATGGTCACATCCAGTCTTTGAAGGTGATTTTCGATAATCCGTAGCGGATGAAATCCTTCCAGTCTCCCTTATAGATCAACAGGAAAATCCGCCGGTCATTGGCTTCATTCACTGCCTTCCGGGAAGGATGTTTCAGTTTTTCCGGCAGTATGTCAAAAGAACGGGCGTCAGTCTCCGAATGCATCGCATGCGTCGACTGAATGCTCCCGATGTTCGAAATCATATTATAGTTAGGCAGAATGCAGAGGCCTCCGTTCTTCAGAATCGCATAGAACCACATCCAGTCCCATACATCGGAAAACCACGCCGACCGCTGGTGACATTTCTGAAAAATCCTGGTGAACCGCCATTGCATGTAGGGATGTTTCGGCAGAAGAGAGCGGATTTGTCCGGAGTGTTTGAACTCCTCGAAATCCGGCATGCGAAGATCGAATTTCTTCCAGGCGCGCCGCCAGGTCGCCCAGCCCCAGGTCAGGGCGAAACGGGAAAACTCATACGACGCGTCCGAGGCGCGTGTCTGGAAATAGTGGCTGCCGCCAATGACCATGATCTGTTCGTCATTTCTGTAATATGCGAGCATCTCCGAACAGAAACGGAAAAAATCCGGCGACGGGAGACAGTCGTCTTCCAGAATGATCCCCTCCTCCACATGCTCGAAAAACCAGGTGATCGCCTGCGCCGGAGCCTCCCGGCACCCGAGATTCTCTTCCCTGAAAAGATATTCCACTTCACAGGGCCAGTCCACATTCCGGACAAGTTCGCGCACCTGGGCGCATCGGGGAGTATCGGAGGCGGAATCCGTCCGCGGGCCGTCCGCCGCCACAAACAGTTTTCGCGGCTGATATGCACGGATCGCCTCGAATACCCTCCGGGTAGTTTCCGGACGGTTGAACACGATCAGCAAAACCGGTGTTTCGCCCATTTTTCCGTCTGCCTTTCCCTATTCTGAAATGAACCATACTGTAGCATGTCCGCAAATAAAAATCAAGCAATTCGAACTTGACATTGAACGGGAAACACGGTATAGTTTCACAAAGGATACGCCAACATGAAAATCTCTGTCATCACGGCTGTTTTCAATGCCGAAAATTCTATTGTGAAATGCGTGGACAGCGTCGCGTCGCAGCAGGGCGCGGACTTCGAACATATTCTGGT
>CAYWZD010000509.1:0-3249 GCA_964462755.1 uncultured Victivallales bacterium
GGAACGATCAGGCTGAGTTTGACGGACATGCAATGCTCCTTGTTTCTCCCGGGGGATCTCCCTGTATTCGCGGTTTCCGTGCGTCGGACACTCATGAAAAACCGACGAAAAAACAACCGTATTTTCGCAATATACACCGCGATGAAATTATTTCCAGCAGAAAAACGGAGGAACGAAGCCCTTTTTTAAACTTAATGAGGACGCCGGATTTCGGACGGGATTTTTTCTGAACCGGAGCACAGCCGGAGCCGGACCGGGAGAATCCGGAAAGGAATCCACATTGGAAAGGTAGTGTTTCCTGTTGTGAAAACAGCGTTTCCGGGAGTTTTTTCCGTAGTTTTTCGGATAAAAATTCCTCTATTTTGAAATTCAGACTTGCGATTGCGATAAATCGGGGTAAATTATAAGTTCTTGTTTCAGAATTGAAATTTAAACATTTGGAGAATAAAAAAATGACGTCCATCATCGCAATGTTCGCACAGCAGATCGCGGAAAATACCACCCCGAAACAGGAAGCGCCGCAAAGTCTGTTCGGTTCCATCATGAGCCTGCTGCCTATGCTGATCGTCATGGGCGTGCTGATTTACTTCATGTGGCGCGGACAGAAAAAGGAACAGAAGCGCCGTCAGGAAATGGTGGAAGGCGTGAAGGTGGGCGACAGCGTCGTCACCATCGGCGGCATCGCCGGGGAAGTCACCGCCGTGAAAGACGACCGTTTCGTGATCAAGACCGCGGAAAGCACCAAGCTTGAAATCATCAAATCCGCCGTCAGCGCGGTTCCCTCCAAGGAAGAAGCTCCCAAATGAACAAGAAGCCCATCATTCTCAGGTCAGCGTTCGCCCTGCTTGTGCTGGGGGTTTTCGTCTTCTCCATGTACCCTCTCCGGGAGCGCAATTTCTTTGACACTTTCAAAGAGATCTGTGTCGAGCCCGACAACAAGGAAGTGGTTGAACTGATTGCTCTTGCCAAAGAGAAAAAGCAGAAAGACCCCTCGATGTATGACTCGGTCGCCCTGGAAAGCGCCGCCTTGGACAAAGGGGTTTCCCTCGACAAATATGTGAAGCCGATTCTCATCAAATCCCAGAAAATCTCCAACAGCCGCGACGTTCTTTCCGTGATCCGCAAGAATTCCGCCGGTTCCATCCGGCGCGGAATCGACCTCAACGGCGGTGCGGAATTCCTTCTGGAACTGATTCCCGATCCGGCCGACAAGGACAAGATCAACAAAGATTTCAATAAATACCGCGACCTTGCCATCGAAACCCTCCGCAAGCGTCTGACGCAGAAGAATATCTTCGAAGCGGACATCTCCCCCGCCGGCGGGCGTTACATCTCCATGCGCGTGCCGATCGTCACCCGCGAAGAAAAGAGCGTCATCGAAAAGTTGATCAAGATGAGCGCGAAACTTCAGTTCAAACTGGTGCATCCGAACAATCACGAGGAGGCCGCCAAATATCTCGCCGATCCGAAAGGCTATCAGCCGCCGGAAGGTTATGAGGTCAAGGTCAGCACCGAAACCCGCAACGGGAAGTCCTCCCGGATGGTTTATATCGTGGAGCGCGCCGCCCAGATGGACGGCAAGGAAATCAATGACGCCTATCCCACGATGGACCAGTACGGTCAGCGTGAAATCATTCTTTCGTTCAAGCCCGCCGGAGCCGCGCGGTTCGGGGAAATCACCAGCAACAACGTGGGGCGCGAACTCGCCATCATTCTGGACGGCACACTTTATTCCGCTCCCCGCATCAATCAGGCGATCACCGGCGGCAACGCGCAGATCACCGGCAGTTTCTCCCGGGAAGACGCCGAGAACATTTCCAATGCCCTCGTGAGCGGCAGCGTTCCGTTCTCCATGACGATTCAGGCGCAGTCCGACATCGATCCCACCATCGGCGCCGAAACGGTTCGCGACGGTCTCTACAGCGGTATCGCCGGCATGGTGCTGGTCATGATCTTCATGCTGATCTACTATACCCGGAGCGGTATCGTGGCCAACATTTCGCTCTTCATCAACGCCGTTCTGATTCTGGGCGCCCTGGCCGCGTTTGACGTGACCCTGACTCTCCCCGGTATCGCCGGCATCATCCTCACCATCGGTATGGCGGTGGACGCCAACGTTCTGATTTATGAACGAATCCGGGAAGAAGTGCAGAGCGGCAAGACGATTCTCAATTCGGTGGATCTCGGTTTCAACCGGGCCTATTCCGCCATTTTCGACTCGAATATCACGACCCTGATTGTCGCGGTGATCCTCCTCTGGCAGGGAACCGGCGCCATCAAGGGATTTGCCATCACCCTCGCCATCGGCGTGTTCACCACCCTCTTCACCGCCGTGTTCCTGACCCGTCTGCTTTTCGACCTGATGACCCGCTTTACCTCTTTCAAGAAACTGCGGATGCTTTCCTTCTGCAATACTCCGAATATTGACTTCCTCGGATTGAAGAAATATGCGCTTTCCTTCTCTGCCCTTATGATCATTGCGACTTTTGTCGTGATCGGAGTGCGCGGCAAGGATTGTCTCGGAATCGACTTCACCGGCGGCACGCAGATTACCTATGATTTCGTGAAAGCCGTTCCCGCGGAGCAGATTTCCTCATTCTTGGACACCAAGGGCTTTGAAAACAAGGTCACATACAAGACCGGCAGCGCGGTGGACGCCAAGAAACAGCTGGAAATCGTGATTCGCGAGAAGAGCGGACGCAATAAGGAGCAGACCGCCGAAGCCGGCACCAATCTCATGGAGACTATTTCCGGGGAACTGAATTCACATTTCCCGGACGCCAAGTTCAAAGGTGAATCCCAGTCCACTCTGGGGGCTCTGATCGGCGAGACCTTCATGAAGTCGGCTCTCATTTCGATCCTGCTCTCCTTCGTGGTGATGATCCTTTACATGACCTTCCGCTTCCAGTTCTCCTACTCTATCGCCGGAAACGTGGTGCTTCTCCATGACGTCATTATCGGCGTCGGCGTTTACCTGATGTGCGGTGGGCAGATCACCATGAACGTGGTGGCCGCCGCTCTTACCATCATCGGTATTTCCATCAACGATACGATCGTCACGTTCGACCGTGTCCGTGAAAATCTCCGTCTGGTCAAGGACAGGTCCTACAAGGATATCATCAACCTGAGTATCAATCAGACTCTTTCCAGAACCATTCTGACCACACTGACGATCCTGATGGTGCTGGTGATGCAGCTGATTTTCGGCGGTTCCGGGATCAGGGACTTCGTTTCCGTGATGCTCTTCGG
>CAYWZD010000510.1:0-3223 GCA_964462755.1 uncultured Victivallales bacterium
CACAGGCTCTCCCGGCAGTATTCGACGCCTTCGATCGGCGCTTCGAACGCAATATGATGCGGATACAGGTCCGTCTGAACCGCATGAAGGTCGGCGCACTCGTTTTTCTTCCGGATCTTCCGGAGAAAGACGGGCACGTATTCCCCGCGTCCGGAACAGAGGTCGACCATCTGTTTCCGTCCGGTCTTTTTCATCAGGTCGGCAATCATGTCCAGCGCGTTCGTATACACGCCCGACTTCCAGACGCAGCTCAGGAAGTCCGTCAGATAATCGCGGAAAACGGGCGGACACCATTCCCTTTCATGCAGTTCCCGGCACCGGATGCGCTTCATCATAATGTCATTCCTTTCCCCAGAACCGACAGGTCCTCTTCCAATTCGGCAAAGAACCGGTTCCATTCTTCTTCCGGCAGATTGCCTTCCCGGAAGGATACGGTCAGATTCAAACGTCCGTTGAAAGAATTGACGAAAACGCCCAGCGGATTCAGCGGCGGCATGAGCGGCATATGATAAAGGTTCCGGACCGGATGCCCGCAGATCGTCCCCGGCGCGGCAAGAACGGTGTCCAGATACGAGAACATCATGGACCCGGTCGATTCGGCCCCTTTGTTGCGGAACACACGGGCGAGTACCGGTAACGGGACAAGACGCGCAAGGCGCGGAGCCACCCGGTAGGAGTGCGGAAGCTTTCCCGCGATGGCCCGGAAAATCTGGGTGCGGAGAGTCGAAACGCAGTTCCGGAACTCCACGCAGTCCCGCCGCGACGGCTTGACGGGCAGGATGCTCCACTGGTTGAAGAAATACGGATTCGCCGGGACATCCGGGGAGTTGCGCATGTCCACAGACATCGGAATCATGAGACTGTCGCCCTCCATTCCCAGTCGCTCCAGCAGAAGGTTGTAACGGCGCAGAATCCCGCCGAGGAGAAATGGAGTCAGCATATAAGGACCGAAAAGCCGTTCCGCGGTGGCGGTCAGCTTCGAATATTCCTCCTGTTGCAGGAATATCCGGCGAAAACAGTTCCGTCCGGGACTTCTGGACGGAGGCGAGGCCGTGGTTCCTTCCGCCAGCGTCAAATTGGTAAAGTGCTGGACAATTCTTCCGCCGGCGAACTGCTTTTTCCACTCATTGAGGAGCGGATGGGAATAGCCGGGTTCCAGGGAGGCAAAATCACCGGAACCGGAAAGCAGGCTGTCGATCACAAGTTCGCCGCCGCGTCCGTCGAACAGAAGATGGCTGAACTTGAAAACGAGCAGGGAAACGGGTTCGCTCCGGAAGAGTTTCACCGCCATGCGGGAATCGCCGGGCAGAGGTTCCGTCGCAAAGGCTTCCGCCGCGGCGGACAGTGAACCGGACGGCTGTTCCGCCGAGAAAGGAACGGGGACGGATTTCCCCTTCACCCAGCACGGAGCCCACGTCCAGAAATTGTTGGAAAGATGTCCGTTGAGGAGAGGCAGGACCGGCGCGAACCGGCGTTCCAGCAGTTCGCGGACGGCGGATTCTTCCGGCATTCCCTCCACCTCGAGAACGATGGAGAAAAGGTTTCCTTTTTCGGGCGTGGCGGAGGCCATGTAATTCAGGAAGGCGGCCATCCAGTCGAGGCCGTCGATATACATCCCATCCAGACGGAACACCATGATTTACTTGTCCATTTCCTGCCGGACACGCCCGGCCAGCGCGTTGACGGTCCGGACGTCGGCCATGGTCAGCCCGGCGTCGACCAGCTTGACGTTCCAGAGGCGTTCCACGGAAAGAAGCAGTTCAATAAATCCCATGGAATTGATGCCGTTGGAGGCCAGCGAGCCCTCCGGATCGATTTTCGATACCTCCCGCGAGGTAATCACGGAAATCTCTTTCCGCAGGGATTTTACAATTTCTTCAACAGATTCTTCTTTCATGATGAAAAACTCCTTTGCCTTAACTTTATTGTTGTAACAAACGTTCAAAAATATCAGCCGTATTGTCGGCGACGCAATCGCAGAATACCTCGCCGTGCCGGTTCTCCTCCGGACGCGGAGACAGCAGGAAAGCCGCCGAGCCGTCCTCGATCCGGGTGCATCCCTTTTCATTTGAAAAAACCGTGAACGGAATCAGTTCGTCGACAAAGATCAGCAGAACACGCGGACAATAAGAACACTTCAGCCAGGTGTCCGCCGCCGACCATGCCTCCCGGCGGAGGCCGGAAAATCCGGCCAGGGAAATCTCCGGTCCGCAGGCCCCCAGACAGTTCGCGACATATGACGCGGCGGCGTTATGGACCGAATGGGAAAACTTCCCCGGAACCAGCTGATCCGGCGGAAAATCGAGCATGTCATACACGTAATCGAGAATGATCCGGGAGGGACCGAAGGAACTTGCAAGAATGATGCCGGTCTCCGAGGCAAGTTTCCGTTCGCCGGAAAAGTCCTCGGCGGCGCCCGCGGCGGAAGCCAGCGACAACAGCGTGAAACGGTCGATCCTACGCAACTGGAACTCCTTGCGGACAACGGCAAGGCAGGACTCTCCGGCATCCGGAATGCGGGCCGTCATCAGGGAAGAAAAACCGGCGACATACATGCCCATCAGAACCTCCCCGCGATCAAAGCCGCGTTACAGCCGCCGAACGCCAGCGAAGTGGACATCGCATAGGAGCCGCGGATCGAAGCGGCTTCCAGCACCGGCGGCACGGGAAGGCGCGGATCGGGAACGGCGCAATTCCAGTTGGGCGGAATGCGCTGTTCGTCCAGCATCATCAGCGTAAAAATCAGTTCGAGGACTCCCGCCGCGCCGAGGGTATGGCCGGTGATCGATTTCGTGGAGAAATAGCGGAGTTTCTCCCCGAAAATCCGGGCGAGAACCGTTCCTTCGCAAAGATCGTTGGCCTCGGTGCCCGTTCCGTGGGCGTTGACGAAAGAGATGTCTTCCGGCCCGATTCCGGCGCGGGAAAGCGCCATGCGGACGGCCTTCTCGAGGCCCCGGCCTTCCGCGTGCGGGGCCGTGATGTGATACGCGTCGCCGGCGGCTCCGAAACCGGCCAGAAAGAAGGGAGTCTTGTGTCCCCGCGCGGCGGCGGAAGACACACTTTCAAGGACGACGATTCCGGCGCCCTCCCCGAGATTCAGCCCGGAACGGTCGCGGTCAAACGGACGGCAGACGCCTTCGGAAGTCACTCCCAGCGCATGGAATCCGGTCAGCGGCATTTTGGAAATCCGGTCGACGCCGCCCGCCAGCGCGATGTCGCACTT
>CAYWZD010000511.1:0-3219 GCA_964462755.1 uncultured Victivallales bacterium
CCTGTTCGACAATCCGGCTTTTGGCGTCTCCCTTCTGCCGGAAGACAAGATATTGCACAAGGGACTGATCGGCGCCCATTCGCCCTACACCGACGGACGCGACTCCGTGGAAAAAATGGTCCAGAGCGCCCGGGAAAACGGGCTGGATTTCCTGGTCTTCACCGATGATTTCGCCGCTCTCACTCCGGAAAAGTTCGCCCGGCTTTCGGAAGATTGCAAAGCGGCCTCGCGGGACGGGTTCCGCGCTATTCCCGGTCTGACTCTGACCGCCGCCGAATCCGGCCCGCCTCAGTATGACCGTCCTCAGAGGAACGGAAGCATCACCGCCTATTTCGCCGGACCGATCCGACGTCTCCCGGAACCCGACAGTCTGCACAATCCTCATGAGCTTTTCTGGAAGTTCTTCGGCGGAGAGTTCGCCGAAGGAGTCCGCACCGTCGGAAATCTCCGGACGCCGAATAAAAATGCGGTGTCGCCCTTCTTCCAGCGGTTCTGGCGCGGACTGGATGTTGCAAGTCTGGATGAAAACGGACGGAACCTCGACGACGCGCTTCCTCTTTATAGAGAACTGACCGCCGCGGGATATGGCCCCCAGCCGCGTTATTCCGGCGTTTACCGGAGCGCGGAGGAAATCCGGAAAGCCGCAAACCGCTGGCAGGTGCAATTCACCGCGCCGAAAGGAGAAGAACTGTGGCCGTTCCTGTATTCTTCCGGCGTCACCTCGGGCCCAGAACTGACGAGAATTTCCTTCTCCAGCGACCTGACCCGCGACGGAGAGTCCGGCAACGGCGATATTTTCCGGAAAAATTTCTGGACGGTCGCCTCCCTGGAAGTGAAATCCCCCTCCAGAATCACCGATGTCATCCTTTACGGAGGCGGACGGATTCTTCGCCATTTCCGTCCCGACAAAACCGAATGGGAAGTCCACGAACCCGTGCGGATCGACCGTCAGACCTCGCTCTACTGGGTGGTCAAAGCCGAAAACGGAACCGTGGCGGTGTCCGGCTCCTATTCGTTCCTCGACGAACGGATGCGCGGCAACATGTGCGCGGACAACCAGAATTCGATCTGTTCGGTTTCCCGCGCGCCGGAGGGATTCACCCGGGACGAACGCGAACTCTATCTCCAGCATTCCTACTGGCATACCGGTGAAGCGCAAGGACAGCTCGGCGTCATGCGGGACGCTCGGCAGCTGGTGCCGCGGGTCATTGAATCCGGAATTATACAACTGTGCAAATTCGTCCAGCCGATGCCTCTTCTCCGCACCGCGGACGGACGGGAGGAAAATCACATTTTCAGCAAGATGTCCATCGCGGCCGCTTCCGGAGAAGGCAACCGGATTCATTATGAGTTTCAGGTTCCGGGCGCAAAAATGAGCTCCGCCGTCGACCTGACCGCCTTCCGTCCCGCCGCTGACGGCGATACGTCCGTGCTGGCGGAACTGACCGTGCGCGCCGAACAGGACCTTCCCGCGCAGAAGTGGGATTCCCTCCGGGTCTTCAGCTTCGGGCTGATGCCTTCGTTTCCGGCCGACTGGCATTATCGGGTCGAGACGGCTCCGGGAAAGTTCGAAGAAGGAAAGCTCTCCGGAACCGGGAAAACGGTTTTCCTTCCGTTCGCACCATACGGCGCGGCTGCGCTGTTTCCGAACAATCTTGCCGAACCGGCGCTGATCTCCCTGAACCCGATCCCGCTGGAAGTGCGGCTGGACGAAGTGAAAGCCTGGAACTGCCGGGAACGTCTTTCCGTGTATCTTCCGAAACGCGACCTCCGGGCCGGGGAAACGATCCGTCTCCGCTTCCTGATGCAGCTTACGCAAAGTCCGGTGGATTCCGCCGATGCACTAAGTCGTTTGAAAAATGAACGGCTCCGGCGTGCCGGAATGGTTCAGCGGATGCTTCTGGGAACGTTGAACGGCACGGAATATGTGCTCGATTTCAACGCCGACAAGGGAACCGCGGCATGGGAAAACGGTGCATGGAACGCAAAAGATCCGCTTCCGGTCCGCATCCGCGGACTGAACCCGAACTGGAGCGCATTGTCGTTCCGGGATGCGGAATATCAGGCGCAGGCGGTCCACGATGACGGAATCGCCTTCTTTACTCTGCCCGCCGGGAAAGCGGCCAAGGTGATCTGCGGTCATCCGATCCTTGCGGACGATCCCGAATTGAGGATCGACTTTGCCGGAATTTCCGAACGCGGCGTTTCCATGCGTCTTCACAATCCCGAGCCGAAACGAAAGACCTTCACGGTGCGGTCCAATCAGGGCTTTGCGGGCGTGATTCCTCCCTTTGAATTTCAAATATCCCTGAATCCGGGTTCGGGAATCTGGGTGACAGCCAAAGGAGATCAGTTGACCATCGACAATATTCGCTGACAGAAAGGAGAGATTCTGTATGAAATCCATGAAAACATTGTGGGCCGCCTTGCTGGCGGCGGTCGGTCTGTCCGTGGCCGGAGCCGAAGCTCTGAACGACATGATGCCCAAGAAGAACTACGGGTTCGGCAAGGAAACGCAGATCCGGACGATCGAAGAACTCGCAAAGGACGTCGGGTTCCGGATCACCCCGGAAACGCCCTATCTCGTGCTTCTTTCCGACCTCCATCTCTACAGTCTGGCCGACAAGGATAAGAAAGGCGACGTCGTGCTCACAAAAGACATCCGGGGCGACCTGAAAAAACTGGTCTCGCTGCTGAACGGCTTCTCGCCCGCGCCCGGAATGGTGGTCATCACCGGCGATCTGGCCCATACCGGCGCCGCCGACCAGTATCGGGAACTCAAGGAAATCCTTGCCGGAATCAAACCCGAAATCCCCGTTTTCGCCATTTCCGGCAATCATGACGATCCGGCGAAAATGCGCGAAATTCTCGGGGAGAAAATCACGGGCGGCGGAGTACGCACGCTGGGAAATTGGACGCTGATCGGTCTGGACACGGGCAAAAACGGCGAACTCTCCAAAAAGGAACGCCAGTTCCTGACCGGAGAACTTTCGAAATGCGCTTCGCGACCCGTGATCATCTTCACGCACCATACCCCGATCCAGCAGCCGGGCTGGGAATTGATCCGTCCGATGCGGGAATTTCTGGCCGGTTCCACGGAAAAACGGACCGCAGCGACCTGGCTCGTGAGCGGGCACACCCACGCCACTTTTCTGGCGCGTCTCCAATATGAGGGACAACCCGAAATTCCGATCCTGACCCAGACTTCCAGCACCAGCT
>CAYWZD010000512.1:0-3215 GCA_964462755.1 uncultured Victivallales bacterium
GACCGTGCGCATGTAATGCGCCATGACCGGAAGGAACTCGTAGCCCCAGCCGGCTGTTGGCAGACACTCGCATTCCAGATGGCTCATCATGTCTCCCATCTCTTCGAACGATGGATTATTGAAGAAAAGGAGAATATCCGGCTTGACCGCCTTCAGGGCATCATGCAGAAAACGGCAGAGGCGGTTGACCGAGAAACGGGAGAACTCCAACGCATCCTCTTCCTTTGCCGGATCGAACCCCATTTTCTTCATTTCCGGAGCGCAATGTTCGCAGACGCACGGAAACATCTGGAGACAGTCGAAAAAGAGGCCGTCGACCGGGTATTTTTTGATCACTTCAATGGCCATGTCCCGCAGGTGTTCGCGGTAAGGGGAATTGTAGCAGAGCGTGCGCACATAGGGGGTCAGACGCGGTTCGCGAAGTGTGCGTCCGTCCGTAAAAATCATCATCCATTCCCGATGATGCAACGCCTCCTCGTCGCTGAGTGACCCATTCATATAGGCGCTCAGGCGGATTCCCTTCCTTCGGCAGGACTTCGCGAGTTCGCCGAACAGGTCGTATTTCAAGGATGGATGCCGTTTTCCGATCTTCGTATTGTAGTAGGCATTGCCCTGGTTGCAGCGCGCATGCCATGTGAGGAAGTCGACTCCGCAGGCCTTGACATTATCGGTAAATTTTTCCACGTCAAACCGTTCTCCGACATCAGGAATGGTCGTGAGCGTGTGAAAATCGTAGAACAGAGCATACTTGAACTTCGCCATAGAAACTCCTTGCATGGATTCATTGCCGCATAAATAGAAAACCGAATTGGGTTAATCTAGTTGAGGCGTTTCTGAAATGCAAGAGGGACGATGCAAGAAAAATATGGAATTCCCACAAAGTGACCCACTCGCCTACAGAAAAAGAGGCAAGGCTCCGGGACCGCGCGTATCGAGCGTGCCGGAGGCCAGCTGGGAGGCCAGCAGACGGACCAGAACGGTCTTGTCGTTCGGAAAGCGGCCGGACAGCGGAACCGGGTTGGAAGTGTGGTTGGCGCGGAAAACGGTGTGAGCGAGTTCCAGCCCTTCGAGGATCTCTTTCAGTTCTTCGACGGCTTCATATTCGGTCACGGGCGAATAGCCGCCCGGCAGGGGCAATCCCGGAATTGGAACGAAACGGAGAGCCGACAGCAGTTTCGGCCGCATCCGGTTGAGGATGGAAGCGGTTTCGCGGATATGCTCCTCCCGGAGTTCCTTTCCGCCGAGTCCGACCAGAATCATCACGGAGCACTTGAATCCCAGGTTCTGCGCGGAAAGCACGGCTTCGGTCATGCCTTCCGGCGATTCGGTCTTCCCGAAAAGCTCCAGCACATTGCGGCTTCCGCTTTCCAGTCCGACATACAGCGTATTGAGCTTCCGTTCCCGCAGCTCGAGAAGCTGTCCGGGCGTCTTTCCGAGAATCGAACTTCCGTTGGCATAGACATTGACCCGCGCCAGTCTCGGAAACGCCGCGTTGAGGGCGTCCAAATAGGTTTTCAGGCGATCGAAAGGCAGAGCCATCATGTCGCCGTCCGCCAGAAAGACACGGACCGTTTCCGGATACCTTTTCCCCGCCATGACGATTTCATCCAGCACTTCATTTTCCGGGCGGAGACGGTATTTCACGGTCTTGTACATACCGCAGAACCGGCATCGGTTGTGCGGGCATCCGTAAGCAACCTGAAAGATCAGGCTGTCCGCCTCGGCCGGAGGTCGGAACAAAGGTTCGACATACTTCAAACGACCACCTCGCGGAACAGGGATTCCGGATCGGAAAAACTCTTTTCGATCTTCTGGAAGAAACGTCCGACATGGATACCGTCCATCAGACAGTGGTTGAATTTGCAGCTGATCGGAACCTGACGGTTCGCGTCCATCCGCCCCCACGCGAGGATCGGGATGGTCTGGTCGAAATGATAATTCGCCTGCGTAATGGAGGTGAAGTGAAGCCACGGAACACAGCTGGCGCAAATGAAGTCCTCGCCATGCCCTTCCATCGGCGACGGTTCATCGTTTTTCGCCGACTCCACCTTGGGCGAGGAGACCGTTTTGAACGAAACATAATCGGGTTCGTATTCGCACCATATCTGATGGAACAGTTCCTGTGTGGTCAGGATCGGGGTCATTCCTGCGATCCGGTCGAACTCGACGACCTGTCCGCCGATCACGCGCTGGCGCATCTGGGGCACCTCGTTTGCCGCGCGGAGAATCGCATAAAACGCGGTCAGGAAAAAGGATTCGCCCCGTTTTTTGGACAGGGCATACAGATTTCCCGCATCAATGGACACCGACACGTTGAACGCGGGGGAGTCGAATTTCCGGTAAAATTCGAACAGTTTCCGTCTCGGCCAGTTCTCCATGTCGATTACTTTGTAGGAATTCATACGCCCCTCCTTTTCATTACCGGTTCGAAGCCTACTATAAACCATCATGGCGGAGATTGCAAGTTCCGGGCCGGTTTCTTCCCGCCGGAGGGAGGCGCTTTGCCGAAAAAACCCGATTCCGCACTTTACTTCCGGGCGAAACAGCTGTATACTATACGTCTGTCAGAGAGTTTTATCGATTTGTTTGTATGAAAGTGTCAAGGTGTGCGGGATGAGTCTTTTTATCAATCATTTTCTGAAGTTTCTGTTTCTGCTGACGCCGTTTTTCGTGCTCTCCATGTTTCTTTCGATGACCCAGGGATGGGATGTCCGGCAGAAACGTTCACTGGCGATTCAGGTGGGCGTGGCGGCTTTCGCCGCATGCGCGGTACTGCTGTTCTTCGGACGCTTCATCTTCGAAGCGTTCGACATCACGCTGGATGCGTTCCGGATCGGGGGCGGCTCCCTCCTCTTCCTGTCCGCCGTGGGACTCGTCAACAGCAACGTCACGGACAAAAAACACCTGACAATGGAGTCGTCCTCCCGTGTCTCGAACATCGCGGTGGTGCCGCTGGCCATCCCGGTGACCGTCGGCCCCGGAACGATCGGAGCCATGCTGGTGATCGGCGCCGAATCCGCGAGTTTTCATGCTCAATTGATTTCCCTCGGAGCCGTTGCCTCCGCTCTGGTGTTCCTCACCTCGATGCTGCTGGCCGCCGCCTGGGTCGAACAGAAACTGGGGCGTAACGTTCTCATGATTCTCAGCAAAATAACCGGTTTGATTCTGGCCGCCATGGCGGCGCAGATGATCTTTACCGGCATCCGAAGTTTTCT
>CAYWZD010000513.1:0-3215 GCA_964462755.1 uncultured Victivallales bacterium
CTGCAACGCGGGCTGATTTTGGGAAAAAATCACATTTTTTTCTCATTTCATACAGGAAAATTGCTGAAATTCACTGGACATTTTTGCAAATCGCATTATAATTATAGTATTAGGAATATGTCAGGTCCATCTGCAAGAAGAATAAAGAAGGGAAAAAAATGTTGAAAGGGGTCCTGGCTGCCGGGATGTTCCTCCTGGCGTCCATTTCTTTTTGTGAAGAACCCTCGGACAAAACAGTCACTATCGCACTGGCCGGGAGTTCAGCATGTGAAAGTTTCGGAAACAACAATCCGGATTTGATCTGCGGATGGGGAGAAGTCATCGGGAAATACTTTGATTCCGATGTGGAAATACAGAATTTCGCCATCAGCGGCTACAGCACGAAACTCTTCATCGAAAAAGGACAGTGGGAAAGACTTCTCGCCTCTAAACCGGACTACATCTTCATGACCCTTGGCGTCAACGACGCGAGACCAGGCGAAGAAAGACACACCGATCCCGAAACGACTTACCGCAACAATCTGCTTCGTTTTGCAAAGGATGCGAAAGCCATCGGCGCAGAAATTATTTTCGTCACACTCAACCAGACGCTTACCTTCGACAAAAACGGCAAGGTCGAACGGCCGGACCGGAAACTTTACAACAAGACCATGCGTGCGGTCGCCGCAAAACTCGGCAAACCGTGCTTGGAACTTTCCAAAGCCCATTCCAAGGCGCTTGAAAAAATCGGGTATGCGGAAGGACGCAAACTATATCGTCGCATTCCGGCGCAGAATATGAAGCTCGATCCGGCCCACACCAACAAAGCCGGAGCGGAAATGGTCGCAAAGATCATTGTCGATGAGCTCAAAAAAAGTGATTCCAACCTGAAGACCCACCTGAAATAATATTTTCAGGGACGGTCGATTTCAACCGAGATGGACTCGTCGCGCAGAGCCGCGCGGGGTTTCGTAATGCGGATGTTCACGGTGCGGACGCCCGGAACGGAAAGGCAGAGTTGCGCCGCTGTCTCGGCCAGCGCCTCCAGAAGAAGGAAGGAAGAGTTTTCAACCATGACGATGAGCTTTTCCTCGACATCACGGTAGTTGACCGTGTCGGTCAGGGTGTCTGTCTTTCCGGCTTTCACAAAATCGCCGCCGAGATGAAGATCGAAGACGAGCGGCTGTTTCGCGGTGCGCTCTTGCGGGAGCGTTCCGATCAACGCCTCGATTTTCAGTCCGACGATGTGAATTTTATCCATGATTGAAATATTCCTGCGATGAAAAAAGCGTGTGCTCCGCGGGATTCGGAATCCGCACGAAGCACACGCATTGAATTACCGGTTCATGATCTTGGCGATCTCGCGGTCGAGCTGTTCCGCGCGGATGCTCTTTTCGAGAATGGAATCGGCTTTGATCCATTCGCGGGCATCCGGGGAGGAAAGTTCGAAGTGGAGACCGATCTTGGCGGCGGCATTGGTAAGAATGATCGCCTTGCAGTCGGGCTGCGCCTTTTTGAGCTTGTAGCAGAAAAGGAACCCGCTGTCAGTGAATTCAAGGATCAGTTCCGTGATGACCAGATCGAATGTCTGGTTCTGAATGACGGTTTCGGCCTCCGCCTGGGAAGCGGCCGATGCAACCTCGAATTTGAGACCTTCAAGGTGTTCCTTCAGGACGGCAAGGGCCTTCTTGTCGTTTTCGACGACCAGGACCTTTTTGCCTGAATAGTCAACATGGGAAGCATGTTCGCTCATTTTGAAATGTCCTTTGCTTAATGGGTTAGATCAGCACGTTCCGTTTCTCGTAGACGGTATGAAGCAGATGGTGGGCCTTTTCGCTGTTGGGCTCGCCGAGATACTCCTTGTAGAGATTCTGCACGGAAACGTTGTCATGCGAAGTGCGCAGATTTTCGCTCTGGTCGATGTTGTAGATCGAGTTGGTGCGCATCTTCAGACGGTCGGTATCCTCCAGCGTGATGGGCTGTCCGCCGCCGCCGACGCATCCGCCGGGACAGGTCATGACTTCGATGAAGTGCAGGTCCTTGCGTCCGGCCTTGATCTGTTCCAGAAGAGCGCGCGCATTGCCCACGCCGTTGACCACCGCGACGCCGACTTCGAGGTCGCCGATCTTGAGCTTGGCTTCCTTGATGCTCTCCAGTCCGCGGACCTGTTCGATCTTGAGCGACTTGAGTTCCTTACCGGTGATCATCTTGTGAGCCGTGCGGAGGGCAGCTTCCATCACGCCGCCGGTCGCGGCGAAAAGCTTGCCGGCCGTGCTGCGTTCGCCGAACGGAAGATCCGCCTCTTCGGGCTGGAGATGATCGAAGTCGATGCCGCTCATCCGGATGAAACGGGCCAGCTCGCGGGTGGTGAGAACCGCGTCGAGGTCGGACATGTTGTCGTGTCCGATTTCAGGCCGGGCCGCCTCGAATTTCTTCGCCGTGCACGGCATGACCGACACGCTGAAGATCTTTTTCGGATCGATGCCCTTCTTCTCCGCGAAGTAGGACTTGATCAGGGCGCCGAGCATGGACTGCGGGCTCTTGCATGTGGAAAGGTTCGGGATGAACTCGGGATAGAATTCCTCGACGTATTTGATCCAGCCCGGAGAACAGCTCGTGAACATCGGGAGCACACCGTTATTGGTGATGCGCCCGACCAGTTCCGTGGCTTCCTCCATGATGGTCAGGTCGGCCGAGAAGGAGGTCTCGAACACATAGTCGAAGCCCATTTTGCGGAGGGCGGCGGTCATGAGGCCGTCGATGTCGGTTCCGGGCTTCATGCCGAATTCTTCCGCGAGGGAGACCGACACCGCCGGTGCGTGCTGAATGACGACGATCTTTTCGGGATCGGCGATCGCGTCGGAAACCTCCTGGAGGGAGGAATTCTCCCGCAGGGCGCCGGTCGGGCAGGCAGTGATGCACTGGCCGCAGTTGATGCAGCTGGAGATGTTCAGGCTTTCCTTGAAGGCAGGAGCGACGATCGTCTTGCTGCCGCGTCCGACGAATTCAATCGCGGAAACCTTCTGGATTTCCTCGCAGACGCGGATGCACTTGCCGCAGAGGATGCACTTGTCCTGATCGCGGGTGATGGACGGACTGGACATGTCGAGGGCGTCTTCCTTGCGCTGATGGTGGAAGAGACGCTCGCGGATGCCGTATTCCTCGGCCAGCGCCTGAAGACGGCAGGTGCCGCTGCGGACGCAATAGAGGCAGTCGTCCGGGTGATCGGCCAGGAG
>CAYWZD010000514.1:0-3207 GCA_964462755.1 uncultured Victivallales bacterium
CGAACTGGAAAGCAAAATCCCGTTTGTAAAACAGAATCACGGATTTATCTTTCATTCGGACCATTCCATTCCCGAATCGGTGGAATACGACACCTACCGGTATTTTCTGGATATGGGACGCAATCTCGGTGCTTACTGAACCCGTCACGAAACAGAAGAAGCCCATGAAGAAGGTTGAATCATGACCCGAAAAGAACGCCTGGAGAATACGCTGCGGGGGAAAGCCGTGGATCGACCCCCTGTCTCTTTTTATGAAGTGGACTGGTATGTCGACCGCGCGGAAGACCCGGATCCATACAATATCTTCAACCATCCTTCGTGGAAGCCGCTGCTGGAATTGACAAGAGACAAGGCGGACCGGCTCCTGTCCATCAATCCGATCGGGGCAATGCCGAAAAGAGCCGTCCCGGACAGGATGAAAACCGTTGTCGAAGAAAACGGCGATGAGAAAATTACCACGACCACGCTCGAAGCCGCCGGAAGGAAGCTGACCTGCCGGACGGTGCGCCAGAAAGAGGTATACACGGTATGGACGACCGAACACCTGCTCAAGGATGCGGATGATTTCAAGGCTTACCTTTCGCTGCCTCCCGAAGAGTTCAACGGAACGGTCGACGTTCAGGCATTTCTGAAGGCGGAGGAAAAACTCGGAGACGGCGGAATTTCCCTGATCGACTGCTGCGATCCGCTGTGCATGGTCGCGTCCCTGTTCGACATGGGCACGTATACGGTCATGGCGATGACGGAGGAAGACCTTTTCACCGAGGCGCTCGACCGCGCCGCCCACTACATTCTTGCCAGAACAAAGGCCGTCGCAGAGGCGCTTCCGGGGAGGCTCTGGCGGATCTGTGGTCCGGAGTATGCCGGAGAACCCTACCTGCCGCCGTCCCTGTTCCATCGATATGTGACGCCGTATGTCCGGGAAATGGTAGACCTCATTCATGCAGGCGGCGGATTCGCGCGAGTGCACTGTCACGGGAGAATCAGGAACATCATGCCTTACATCATGGAGACCGGCTGCGACGGCATCGACCCGATCGAACCGCCCGGACAGGGGGATGTCACGATGGAATACATGCGCCGGAATTACGGCGACAAACTGGTGCTCTTCGGCAACCTCGAAATCACTGACATCGAAAACCTTCCGCCGGAGGAACTGCGGAGGAAAGTCATGACCGCGCTGGATGAAGGAACCGCCGGCTCCGGACGGGGCATGGTGCTGATGCCGAGCGCCTGTCCGTACGGCCGGGTCCTGCCCGAAAAAACACTGAAAAACTATGAGATGATCATCGAACGCATCGAAAACTACCGGTGAATATTTCGCGATGGAATATGGAAATTACGTTTGCATCCCGCCCTGAAAAACAGTATTGTTACGTATGAAACACTTCAACTCCATCGGGAAAGGAAATGCCGCAAAAGGCATTCGGAAATATGCGTGTCATTGTTGAGAAATCGGATTTGCTGCTGTCGGAAATTCTCGCGAAGGGAAAGTACATGCCGGACATGCGCTGCGGCGGAAACGGCACCTGCGGACGCTGCCTTGTCACGCTCGTTTCCGGCGTCTGGAAAACGGAAGGAAAAATCATCCATGCTCCGGCGGAGGCGCTGGCCTGCCGCACGAAACTCTTGAGCGAATCGGGAGAAGTCGAGCTGGTTCCCATGCCCGGAAACGGCAAAATTTCGGCGGAATGGAAAGCCTCTCCGCTTCCGGCAAGACCGGAGACGGTGATTGGCGTCGACATCGGCACAACCACCATTGCCGCCGTGAAAATCCGGAACGGCGAAGTCGTCGCCAAAGCCGGCGGGTTCAATCAGCAGAGCAAATACGGCGACAATGTCGTGACGCGGATTCATTACGCCGGAACGGATCTTGCCGGTCTTCAGTCCGCCGTGCTGGATTCCATCCGCCCTCTCCTGCTTGAACTCGGAACCGGAGACGTCCGCCGCATCGCCGTCGCCGGAAATACCGTGATGACCTGTCTGTTTCACGGTCTGGACCCCTCCGCGATCGGCGTTCTGCCGTTCACTCCGCCCGCCCGGATTTTTCCGGAGCGGAATGATCTCTTCGACGGAATTCCGGTGCTGACGGTTCCCTGTATCTCCGGATATGTGGGCGGAGACATCACCGCCGGGCTGTATGAAACGAAACTGAAACCGGGAGAAATGCTGATTGACATCGGGACGAACTGCGAGATTCTCTTCCACTCCGCAAAAGGATTGCTCTGCACCGCCGCGGCGGCCGGGCCCGCCTTCGAGGGCGCGGGCATGGGTTGCGGCAGGCGGGCGGTGGACGGCGCGATCGACCATTATTTTGGAAACGGGGAATACACCGTGCTCGGGAGCGTGAAACCCGATGGGTTGTGCGGCTCGGGAATGGTCGATTTTCTCGCCATGGAGAGAGTCGCCGGACACCTGAACGAGTTCGGACGGATTCAGCCGAAAAACGAATGTTTCGAGGTTGCGCCCGGCGTGAAAATCTATGAATGCGACATCGAACAGCTCCTGAAGGCGAAAGCCGCCGTCTGGGCGGGAATCCGGACTCTGGAAAGTTACGTCGGAACCGGGGCGGAAACCATTTATCTGGCCGGAGGTTTTGCGCAATATCTGAATCTCGGGAACGCCGTCCGCATCGGAATGCTTCCGGAGCGCACATACGAAATCGTCGGAAACACCAGTCTTGCGGGCGCGGCCCGGCTGGCGGTCTCACCTGAAACCGGAACGGATCTGGAAATGCTGATCGATCTGCCACGCGAACTTCCGTTGAACACGCTCCCGGGATTTGAAGACAACTTCATCGACGGACTGCTGCTGCCATGAAATTCAAAGTCATCTCCTGCGAGGTCTTCGAGACTGAAATCGAAACGCTGAAAAACGGTTCGCCGCATCAGCTCGACATCGAGTTCATCGAACTGGGCGAACATATCCACCCGGACATTCTCCGGACAAAGCTACAGGCGAAAATCGATTCGGCTCTGGAATATGACGCAATTCTTCTCTGCTACGGTCTCTGCGGGCGCGCCACCGATGGACTCACGGCGAAACATTGTCCGCTTGTGATCCCCAGAAGCCACGACTGTTGCGGAATCCTGCTCGGAAGCCGGAAACGGTTCGAAGAGATATTCCGTCCGATGCCGAGCACCCCGTTCAGTTCCGTCGGTTTCATCGCGCACGGGGAATACTACTTTCAGGACAACGACACCCATC
>CAYWZD010000515.1:0-3205 GCA_964462755.1 uncultured Victivallales bacterium
TGACGTCGGTCATGCCCTGCCGGAAGGCCATGTAGCGGACGGACGGAACGGCGGAAGTCAGGCTGTGATAAAGGATTTCACCTTCGGGAGAGGTTTTCCAAAGACATTCCCGCAGTCCGGTGATTCCCTGATACAGTGCGTTGCCGTTGAGTCTGTGATATTCTCCGAACCACGCGTTGCGGCGGTAGTTGCGGTCGAGCGAGGAACGCGGACTGGTGTCGCAAGTGTAGTGCCAGACCTCCCGCCCTTCCTTCTGCGCTTTGCGGATGAACGCGAGGTGTTCCGGCCTCGTGAAATATCCGTGACTCCACAGAATCCAGCAATCGACGTAAGGATTCAGTTTTTCCATCTGTTCCGCCGACATGATGTGCGCGCCGAGGGTAATGGTCAGCTTCATGTCCGGAGCGGCTTTCCGTGCGGCTTCCAGAGCTCCGAGGATTTCATCGAAATTTTTCGGATCGGGTTCGTCGAAAACTTCCACATAGCAGTTTTTCGGATCGATTCCGTTCTGTTTCATGAACTGCGATACCGCGCGAATCCATTTCGGCCAGAGTTCGGCCCTCTTTTTCCCATATACATTCAGAAACGTGTGGTATGAACTGTATCCGATGAAGAATTTCCATCTGGACACATCGGAAAGCGGCTCCATTTCTTCCTTTGTCTTGGGCGCTTCCAGTTTGAAGTTCCCTTCCTTGTCCACGGGGAAGTTCAGATACCACGGACTGAGTTTGAAGACCCGCATTCCGGCATCCGTCAGCAGTTTCAGCACTTCCGGATTTCCCGGCGGCGAGAAGAAGTTTCCGGGAACGGAAGGTTCTTTGTCCAGCTCGATGTTTCGGATATGAAGAGTGAACGGCATCTCGGTCATTTCGCCGGAATAGTTCAGGTTTCCATAGCCGTATCCGGCCTTCGCGAAAATGCCTTTTCCGTTCAGGGGAACGATACGGATTCTTCCTTCATATTTCCCCGGCTTCATGCCGGCGGTGTCGAAATCGATCCAGAGAAGCCCCGCCTCTTTCGGCGGGACCGTCATCGTGGAAGCCTCGTTCAGCCGGGGCAGCGGGTCGAAGAGAGCGCCGTCCGCTTTTCCGGAATCGCGCATGCGGACGCCTTGCCGGAGCGTCACGCCCGGGAAGGGCTTGCCGTCGTGCCATGTGGATTTTTCCGGCTGAAGTTCCGCGAGGATGCGGTAATCGACTGTTTTGTCGATCAGGTTGGCGACGGCCACCGCCAGCGGTTTGATCTCGTTGACCGCCGCTTTCAGTTCGATTTTTTCAGGGGCATTGAAGAGGACGTCCGGCAGGAACGGAAGGGAAAAATCCTCGGTGATCCGGACCGGCGCGGCGAGAACCGTTTTTTTGGAATTCTTTTCGAGTTTCTCCTTCAGGCGCGCGGCCTCTTTTTCAGACTGTGCCTTTTCATATTGGGCGCGGTTCTGCCCGTTCGGATAAGCGCCGGTCAGCAGGCGTCCGAAATGTTCGACATCATGGAAGGAACTCTTGACCTCCGACCATGTCTGAAGTTCGTTGGCGGCTTTTCTCTGCCGGGCGACATTGAAGGCGATGGTTTCTCCGTTTTCAGGCGACTTCCATCCGAGGGAGGAAAAAGGGATGCGCACGTCCGCGTGCCAGCCTCCTTCGGAAACGGTGGTTTTGGCTTCCCAGTCCGCCTGCAGATCGATATTTTCGCCGCGGCCGGAAAATTTCGAACCGTCCGGGCCGATGACGAATTGGCTCAGGCGGCGGTCTCCGGCCTTGGGACCGAAGAAGATTTCAACCACGTCGCCGCTCCAGAGTCCATTGGACGCCCGGGTGACTTTCAGAGGTTCCTTACAATCGATTTTGAGGCGGATTCCGGTTTTCTCGGACGAAACTTCCACAGCGGTTTCCGCCGTCGGTTTGCCGTTGTCCTTGAACGTCACGAAGTCGCTGAACGTCCCCTTGTCCGATGAGATTGTTTTCGTGGTTTTGAGGGCGGCCCCGGTTTCCGCCGGAGCGGGCGAAGTCAGCGGATTCGCCTTCTGTTCCGTGATGACCACATTGTCAAAGAGAATATAATCGCCGACCTTGAATTTCATCGGTCCGTATTTCGTATCCCACCAGAGATTCAGATAAAGGGCGGCCCGGGCGGTGTCCGGTCCCGTCTTGAAGGTTCCCTTGTAATGGGTCCAGTCCTTCTGGACGGAGATGTTTCCGATGGATGTTTTGACGGATTTAAAATTCCAGAGGGTGGCGCCGCTCTTCCATTCAATGGCTGAAACCGTGGCTTCGGGAACGGTTCCCCGGATGTCCATCGAGAACTGATACACCGTGTTCGGCTTGCACTCGAAACCGCCCGCCGCGCTGTTGTTCTGATTGTTTTTCCCGCCGCCGATCCAGACGGCGCAGCCGACGGTTTCACGTCCTTCCTTGTTCTTGCGGATCTGGTCGACTTTGAGCTGTCCGCATTTATTCCATGTCAGATCTTCGGTGAACAGGGCGAGTGTGCCGCCGTTGCTCCGGCATTCCGGAGCGAGGGTTGCCGGACTTCCGCTGAAGTCGCCGTTCACAATAAGATTCTGCCCGCAGAGCGGCAATAGCGCCGTGAGTCCGAGCGCAAACAAACTTTTCTTCCACATGATTTTTATCCTTATCTGATGATGTTTAAATTCCGGTTTTCAATTTCCAGAGTTCCCGCTGGACCCCGAAGGCATCCAGCCACTGAATCGTGATGCCGCCGCCGTCCGCTTTCCAGTCGGTCAGGAAGGTGTCCACATATTCCATCGGAGCAAGACTTCCGCAGTGTCCGTCGAAAAAGTTCACATTGATCCGGTTCGAGTGTCCCATGTAGAAACGCGCGCGGCTGCCCGTGGCGCCGAAAGGATTGACCGAGGACGCCTGTTTCGAGAGATCGGCGGTCCGACTGTCGCCGTTCTGGAAATATTTGGATGGCTGGCGGATCAGTTTCGAGTTGATCGTTGTAATGGCTTTTGTGGTCTGGTTGGCGGGATAGTAGAAATTCGATCCGCGCAATTCGGCATTCACGGTATTGGAGGTCGAAGCGCCTTTCATCCCGAAACTGTAATAATCATTGGTGGTCGTATAGTCGTTCGTGCTCGGACATTTGGTGATTTTACGGTTTGTCATATATTTTGCGGCGCTGTAAAGAGGATACGGAGACAGCCCGTCGTAATATCCCGTCAGGAAATATTCATTGAAGTCGCCGG
>CAYWZD010000516.1:0-3198 GCA_964462755.1 uncultured Victivallales bacterium
CCGGACTCTTCAGCGGACGCGGCTACAACATCGAATCCCTGACGGTCAACCATACTCATGATCCGAATCTCTCCCGCATGACGATCGTCACAAAAGGCGACGACGATGTACTGGAGCAGATCGAAAAACAGCTGAACAAACTGGTGGATGTCGTCAGTGTCACCGACCTGAATTCCTCCGACTTCGTGGAACTGGAACTGGCGATCATCAAAGTCCATACGACCGCCCTCACCCGGGTAGCCATCGTCCAGCTGGTGGAGCTTTTCCAGGGCTATATCCCCAACGTCAACAAAAACGAGCTCTGCATCGCCATTTCCGGTCCGCCCGAAAAGATCGAACATTTCCTCTCGTTGATGAGTGATTTCGAGATCATCGAAGTGGCTCGGACCGGAAGCACCGCCGTGGCGCGGACCTCCGGTCCGACCGAAAAAAATAACCGGAAATGAGCAAGCCGGGGCGGAAGCGCTGAACCAATGGCTGGAATCGCATTGGAATTTGCCGCCGGAACCCTGCTCCTCAAAGAAGAAGAGGGAGCGGGGACTCTGCCCGGTATTTTCGCCGCCCATGTCCGCCGGGACGAACGGGTCGGCGCATGGCGTGCGGCGGCTTCGGACTATGCCCCGATCGTCCGTCTGGCCCACGAAAACCGGGTGGAACTCTCCGACAGTGTCCGCGCATACGATACGCTCGACCTGAAAATCCATTCTCCGCATACGCCGATGGAACACCAGCGGAATGCGCTGGCCCGGTGGCGCGAATCGCACGGACGCGGCATGGTGGTCATGCCGACCGGTTCCGGAAAAACCTATTTTGCCGTCCTTGCAATGGCGGCGGTGAAACGTTCCGCGCTGGTGGTGGTGCCGACCATCGATCTCATGGTCCAGTGGGCGGGCGTGCTGAAGAATTTTTTCCGCACCGAAATCGGAATGCTCGGCGGCGGTTCGAAAGAGATTCTGCCCCTGACTGTCAGCACCTACGACTCCGCCGTGCTCCAGATGGAGTTCATTGGAAACCGCTTCGGGCTGATCGTCTTTGACGAATGCCACCATCTCCCCGGACAAGTCAACCGCATGGCTGCCTCCATGTGCATCGCCCCCTACCGGCTCGGTCTGACGGCCACGCCGGAACGCGAGGACGGCGGTCTGGAAGTCATGGAAAAACTGATCGGTCCGATCGTGTTTCAGGCGCATATCGACGAACTGGAAGGCAAAGTGCTGGCGCCGTACGTCACCCGCCGCATCCGGGTCAATCTCTCCGAAGAGGAGACCGCCGAATACACCGAGGCGCGACGCGTCTACACCGCCTTCATCCGGCGTCACCAGATCGATTTTTCCGCCTCCGACGGCTGGGGCCGGTTCATCGCCCTCTCCGCCCGTCTGCCCGGCGGACGCGAGGCCATGAACTCCTATTTGCGCCAGCGCGCCATCGCCCGGTGCGGACGCGCCAAACTGGAGACCGTCTGGAACCTGATCCGTTCCAATCGCGGCGAGCGGATTCTGGTATTCACCGCCGACAACGACACCGCCTACCGGATGGGCGAAGCCTTCTGCATGCCGGTCCTCACCCACAAGACCAAGGCCGCCGAACGCCGCAATTTCCTCGACCGTTTCCGCAGCGGGGAATACCCCGTCCTCCTCACCAGCAAAGTCCTCAACGAAGGCGTGGACGTCCCCGAAGCCAGCATCGGAATCGTCGTCTCGGGCAGCGCCAGCACCCGCGAACACGTACAGCGGCTCGGACGCATCCTTCGTGCGCGCGACGGCAAGCAGGCCGTCCTCTATGAACTGGTCAGCGAAGGCACCTCCGAAATGAGCGTGAGCGACCGCCGCCGCCAGCACCGCGCCTACGAACAGCGCCGTCTGCGGTTCCTCGGCCGGGGAGACTCCAAATGCTGACGCGCGATCTTCTCCGGTACAGGGTCTCCGGGGGCTATGCCAAGCCTTCCTTTGTCGCAACGGACGACCCGGCCCTGCTGGAGTTTGCAACCCAGCTGATCACGATCCATGAGGAATCGGCGGGATGCCGCCGCGAGGAGCTGGAAGAAAACATCGGTCGCATGACCGCCCTCTGGAAGGACGTCAAACTGGCCCGCGGACTGGCCAAGATTTTGAACGACCGTTGTATTTTTTCGGAGTGCCTGGAACAGGATTATCCGGCCCTGCGCCATGAACTTTTTCTGCGGAGCGCCCGGCTTCTCGCCGGGGAAAACTGTCCCGCCGATCCGGCCTCCTTCCGGGAAAAAGTCATGGAAGGAGAAACAATTCTCCGGGAGGAAATTTACGCGGACCTTCCGGAAAACGAACGTCTTCTTTCCCTCAAGAAAACCTTCCCCCGCGAACTGCTGGAACGCTACAACCTCTCGCTGGTACAGTCGCTTCTTCTGTTCAGCGAAGGGCTCGAATGTCAGGTTTCCGCCGAAGACCCGGCCCTGCTGCGCCGCCTTTTCAAATATCTGAAATTCTTCCGGCTTCTTTTTCATGCGGAGCTTTCCGGCGGCCGCAAAAAAGGTTCGCCCCAGATGATTCAACTGAAGATCGACGGTCCGGCCTCCATCCTCGAGAACAGCACGAAATACGGGCTTCAGCTGGCGTCGTTTTTCCCGGCGGTCTGCACGCTGAAATCATGGAAGGCGGCCAGCGACCTGAAACTCCGCGACAAGCCCCTCCGGCTGGCGCTGGATGAAACCAGCAAACTGGTCTGTCCCTACACGAATTTCGGCGCCTACATTCCAGAGGAACTGAAGATGTTCCAGAACTATTTCAACAGCAAGGCGACCTCGTGGCGGCTGGTTCAGCGCAGTGCGTATCTCCGCATGGAGGGAAACCGTCTGGCATTCCCCGACTTCCGTTTCCGTTCCTCCGACGGTGCGGAGTTCGATCTGGAACTCTTCCATCAATGGCACAAGGGGCCGCTGACGGAGCGTCTGGAGTTTCTGGAGAAGCACCCGGAAACACGGCTCCTGCTGGGAGCCGACCGGGCATGTCTGAAGGGAGACGACACGCTCAAGGCGCGTTTCTCGAAACTGCGGGGAAGTTTTCTTTTCAGTTCTTTCCCGGGCGTGGAAAACGTCGTGAAGAATCTGGATGAAGCTGAAAAAAGTTTGAAGTAAGGTATCAATCGGAATTTTCGAAGACGGCAAACCAGTTTGCCGGGGTGCAGGGAATTTTTCCCTGCCGCGGAGTTTGAGGACGCGGAGTC
>CAYWZD010000517.1:0-3194 GCA_964462755.1 uncultured Victivallales bacterium
TCCGGAACGCAAGGTCGGGAGACGGACCGCAGAGCATCCGGGTGAGTTCGTCGCGCACCCGTTCGGCGGAAAGGAAGGTCAGTTTGCGAGCCAGTTCCCGAATCGCGGCGGCGGTCTCGGGGTCCAGCTGAAAACGGAACCGGACCGCGAACCGGACCGCGCGAAGCATCCGCAGATAGTCTTCCGAAAAACGGGTCCGGGCGTCGCCGATGGTCCGGATCACGCCGCGTCTCAAATCGGCCAGACCGCCCGTAAGGTCGATCACGCGGGACGTCTCCGGGTCATACAGCAGGGCGTTGATGGTGAAATCGCGGCGGGCGACATCCTCTTCCGGGGTCCGGCTGTAGCGCAGGGTTTCGGGACGGCGTCCGTCTTCGTAGTCGCGCTCCTCCCGGAAGGTGGCAACCTCGAAACTCATGGAGTCCGTGACAACCGTCACCACGCCGAAGGCCACACCGACGGGAATAGAGTGTTCGAACAGCGCCGACACCTGTTCCGGACGCGCGGAAGTGGTCACGTCATAATCCTCCGGCGTTTTTCCGAGAACCATGTCGCGGACCGCGCCTCCGACCAGATATGCCTTGAACCCGGCCTTGCGGAGAGTCGAAACGATTCCCGCCGCCGCCCGGTATTCCGGTGAATTTTCCGGCGGGACAAGGTGGATTTCCTCACTTTTCATAAAAAATTAATGCTTCCCGTTTGTCTTTCCCTGATTTTATGCTACATATTACACCGAAAAGATGGAATTTCAAATTCACATTTTCCCGGATCGGACAGACTTTCCGGGGAAAGGCGGGACAACACAGAATGAGAACAGCGTTTTTCGGCGGCACTTTCGATCCGGTCCACAAGGGGCATATTGCCATTGCACAGGCCGTTCTCGACCAGAAACTGGCGGACCGCATCCTGTTTGTCCCCGCGCCGAATCCGCCGCACAAGACGGAACAGTTCATCATCCCATTCAAGAACCGGTATGACATGCTGTCCCTGGCGCTGGCGGGACACGACGGCTTCGAGCTGTCCGATATGGAGCGTCTCCGCACCGGAAAATCCTATACGATCGACTCGCTGGAGGCGCTCTCCGCGGATCCGGCACGGGGAGAAATCCTCCTGCTGATCGGCGCGGACAGCCTTTGCCAGCTTCACACGTGGAAGCGCCCGCACGATCTGGTGAAATCTTTCCGGATCATCACCTATCCCCGCAACTGCGAAGCTCCGGAACCCGCCCGGCTGAGCTCGTTCTGGAGCATGGAGGAAGTCGAACGGATGCTGGCGTCGGTCATTCCGGACGCGCCGCGTTTCCCGGTTTCCTCCACGGAAATCCGCGAAATGCTGAAAAAAGGCGACCTGAAAAGCGCCTCCGCATTTGTCACGGACCGAATTATGGAGTATATTATCAGCAACCATTTGTACGGAACGGGCGGAACGGAAAAAATTTCCGGTCCTGCCGTTTGAAAATAACTGACGAAGCATTGTAAGATCGGAGGAGTTCATGGCAAAAGAGACGAAGGTCAAGTCGGAAGACATTGTCAAGCTTTGTGAAGAGATTGCTTACGACCGTAAAGCCGAAAACATCATCAGGCTCGATCTGAAGGAATTGCCCGCCGTCTCGGATTACTTTCTTCTTTGCACCGCCCTCTCCGAACCGCACATCCGCGCGATCGCCGACCGGATTCAGCGGGATGTTCTGGAAAAGCTCAAGGTGAAGCCGCTCCACGTGGACGGTTCGATCGAAAGCCACTGGATCATCGTGGATTTCGGCGGCGTGATGGTGCACGTCATGACCGAGAACTCCCGCGCCCAGTATCAGTTGGAGGACCTCTGGGGCGACGCACCGAAGACAAATGCCGTCAAACGGATCGAGACCGCCCTCAAGAGCAAGGCCGACGCTGAAAAGCTGAAGGCCGCGGCTGCCAAAAAAGCCGATGCCCCGAAGAAGGCTCCCGCAAAGAAAGTGGCGGCTCCAAAGAAAGCGGCGGCTCCCAAAAAGGCTGTCGCGACGAAAAAGAGCGCCGCTCCCAAGAAGGCGGCGGCTCCAAAGAAAACCGTCTCCCCGAAAAAGAAAACCACGGTGAAAAAGTAAGCAATGCGCGGACCCCTGAAAGAGCAATGGAATGAATTCGACTGGGAAGCCGAACTGAAAAAGGACGACGCCCGGGTGGATACCTATATGCGCGAACTGCCGCGCTATATCGACCTGCCCGCGGAGGACGCCGTCATCATGAAGCATATTCAGGAGAAGCCCGACCTTGTGCCTTTCAACGGCGATTACCGGGATTCCTCCCTCTACGAGCTTTTCGAAGAGAACGAGGTCGACGAGGAAGTCGATTTCGCGGACGACTGGCAGAAACGCGACGGAGCCGACTTCTTCATCGCCGCCGGACGTCTGGCGCGTCTCTGGGCGCAGTATTTCGCCTCGGAAACCAGCCCGGAGCAGACCGTCGCCGGAATGCGGATTCTTTGTCTTTACGGCAAGATCATGGCGCGCGGAGCGGACCTCATCGACATGGAGGACGACGAATATCCGGCGCTTCGGATCGCGCTGGTCAAACGTCTTCTTTCGGACATCAACCAGCTGATGGGCGAACTTCAGCATCTTTCCGCGAAAATTCCATCCGCGTCGGAGAAGGCAGACTTCCATTTCGAACATCTCATGACTTTCCGCGAAAAGGTCCTGGCGCTTCTGGCGAAATACCGTTCCGCAAAATCATAGTTTTTCACGAAAAGAAATTGCATTTTCCGCATTCAAAATTATATTATCGGTCCGAAATTATGATGATCGGCATGGAGATGAACCGGAACCGTGGGAGGAACCGTCTGGGAAATGAACGTTCATAAAGAAGCTTTCGAGCGCTGGACTCCGCGCGATTCGGCGGACCTCTACGGCATCCGCGACTGGGGCGCGGGATATTTCGACATCAACAGCAAAGGCGAACTGGTGGTTACGGCGTTCGGCCCGGAAGGCCCCGCCGTCAGCCTGATGGAAATCGTCAACGGCGTCAAGGAACGCGGCATGAACATGCCCGTCCTGCTCCGCCTCCGAAACATTCTCGACACCCAGATCCGCCTCCTTCATTCCTCCTTCGCCAAAGCCATCAAACAGACCGGTTTCCAGGGCAAATACCGCGGCGTCTATCCGATCAAGGTCAACCAGCAGCAGCAGGTGATCGAGGAAGTCGCGCGCTTCGGACGCG
>CAYWZD010000518.1:0-3194 GCA_964462755.1 uncultured Victivallales bacterium
TTCATCTATTCCACCTGCAAGCAGATCGGCGATGCGGTCCGCTCTTCCAGCGGAGGCATGTTCCATCAGGTGGTCCTTTTCGAGTATCCCAATCCGGGTTCCTACGCACTGGGATTCCTGACCAATGAGAACAACGATGAGTTTGAAGTCACAGCGAAACTCGGGAAACCTGTCGTGAGCATCTTCATGCCGACCACCCCGAACCCGACCAGCGGATTTCTGCTGATGATTCCGCGTGAACGCTGTATCTTTCTGGATATGAGCGTTTCCGAAGCCATGCGCCTGATCGTCAGTGTCGGCACGGTTCTTCCGGGACAGCTGCAGGAAAAGAAGCCGGAGTGATTTTTTCTCCGGCGCAAACGCTTGGGGGAAGACAAAACCTTTCTTGAAAGGGTTTCCTTTCCCCGTGTTCGTGACACAAGAACTTACCTGAGATACAGATCTGCCAGATCCAGATAGTGTTGCCAGTCGCCCCATGTCTGGTCATGGCCGCCGGTCCGGATGTGGTAACTGATCTCTCCCGTCATGGGCGTATCCGGCGGAGGCATTTCCGTCCCGGGCAGTCCTTTCGCTCCGAAAAGACGATAGACTTCCGAAGCGTGGACGCACGAAAGGAATTCCCCTTTCGGGTCGGCATGAATGTCCCCGGTGGCGCTGGCGACGCACACGGGACGGGGCGCCATCAGGGCGATCAGTTCATGCTGGTCGAACGGCATGTCTTCCTCGCGTCCGCTGTATTTGTGGAACGCCGTGACGAACCAGTCCGCGCAGTCGTGACTGATCAGCGCCTCGACATTCTCCCCGAATTTCCGTTTGTGAAGAGCCGCTCCTCCGCAGCCGGAATCATTGGAAACGGTGATTTTGAAACGGGTGTCGACGGCGCCGGTCCAGAGCGCCGTTTTGCCGAGCCGGGAGTGTCCGTGAACCACGGCCCTGGAAGCGTCAATGTCGGGGTCTGTCTCCATATAGTCGAGCATCCGGCAGAGCCCGAAGGCCCAGGCCCCGATGGGCGTGTAACGGTCGGGGAGAGACGCCATTTCGGACGGCTCGAAGAAGAGGCTGTAGATACTGTTTCCGGCGCTTTCCACGAAATCCGGATAAAGGTCGTGGTAGCATACGGTTGCGGAGGCGTAGCCGCGGGCGATGACTTCCTTGAAACACCAGCGGTAAGTCTGTTTTCCCCGGTTGTCGGGATGGACCAGTTTTCCCGGGACGCTGAACCCGGTTTTGCGGACATCCTCCTCGTCCGTTGTCGCGTGATTTCCCTGAAAGTTGAGTCCGAGGAACACGGGAACCGGTTTTGCCGCGTTCCGGGGAATATAGAGAAGCATATCGACGGAATGCTTCCTGCCGTTGTTCATCGCAAAATGAAGGCGGATTTCCTTGCGGATTGCGGTGTTGCCGAGTGCGTCATTCCGACGGGAAAGCAGTTCGAAGGAGACGTTGTCCGGACGCGGAACGACTTCTCCGTACACTTCCGTTTTGAAAAGCTGAAGGATTTTTCTGCGTTGGAAATTGACCCATTCAAAGGCGGAGGAAACCCTGGTTCCGTCCGGTTTGTCCAGCGGGGAGGGGAGGATATACGGTTTCAATTTCGATTCGTCCACCACATAATCGGCGACGATTTCTTCCATGCTTCTCATGGCGGTTTTCCTTCTCTTGGTTCATCGGCTTTCCATTCGCTGCAATTGATATTATAGAGCCGACCGGCTTCTTTTCAACCTTGGAACCTTTGTTTCCGTCACGTAATTTATTTGAAGCGGCTTGGTTCTGAAGAATAACGGTATATTTGAACCGGCCCGTTCATAATTTTCGGAGAAAAGAAGGGCGCAACCTTGATGACTTCGTTTTTTATGCTATATTACTAAAATATGGTTAGTTGTTCTTTTTAAAATTTTTCGATTGAAAAATGAATGCTGATTGATATCGGGGGGAAAGCTTTTTATGATTTTAAATGGACCGGTTCCGCCGGAACGGCAACGGCAGTCTCAGAAAAATTACAAGATTTTCGGGCTGATCAACGGATTTTCTTACACCTGTCTCGGTGAGACTGTCATTATTCTCCTTGCTGTCCAGCTGGGCTGCAAGAATTATGTGATTTCCACGCTGGGAGCAATGCTGTACTTCGGATTTCTCCTTCTGCCGCTTGGAAAAACCATGTCGGCAAAGGTCGGTGCGGTGCGATGCCAGGTTTATTTCTGGGTTCTCCGCAACATCGCCGCATTGCTGGTGGCGGCCGCTGTTCCTTTGTATCTTTATGTAAGTGAAGAGCTTGCCGTGATGTTTATGCTGAGCGGCTCCTTTCTGTTTTACGGAGCCCGGGCGGCCGGAATCGTTGTGATTCAGCCGCTTTTCGGTGAGATCACGAACCGGGGGGACCGTTCCCAGTTTTTCGCACATGTTTCCGCCATTTCCTATGCATCCGGTTTCTTGACGCTGGCGGGGATAACGGTTCTTCTGTATTGGACTCACAACAATCTCTGGGCCCTGACCGGCATTGTCGTTGCAGGGTCCGTCGCGGGCATTTTTTCTTCCCGGTTTCTGTCCAGACTGGATGAAACGGGAGATATCATCCGGTTTTCCAGGAAGCCGATCGGCGACGAGTTTACCGGCCTCTGGCGGAACGAGATTTTCCGGAATATGCTTTTTGCCGGGTGGATGATCAATCTTGCCATCATCATGCTGATCCCGATTTCCGTGCTGGCCCTGAAACGCGGATATGGAGTGAGCGACACGATGGCGCTGGCGTTTACCATGGTCAATCTCGGTTCACTGGTTCTCTTTTCTTTCCTGATTTCCCGTCCGATCCGTATGATTGGTCCCCGGAATTTCATGATTCTGGCCTATTGCGTTCTCCTTTGCTCCGGAGCCCTGTGGGCATTTGCTCCGGAAGAGATGAGCTGGCTGCGTGTCTCAATGATTTTCCTGTTGAACGGCGCCGCTTTCATTTCGCTGATCAATGCCATGAACGTATATTTTCTTGAAATGATTCCGGACAAACGCCGTGTTACCGCTTCCATTCTGGTCGCGGTTATTTCCGGCGCGGGTGCGGGGATTGTCGGAATGCTCTGTTCCGGCGGACTGCTGGAACTGCTCAACCATTACTCCGTGGAACTCGGGGCGAACACCATTACGCTATATCGCTACTATTTTTCTTCGGCGACGATCCTGATGTTTCCCGGACTCATTCTGAT
>CAYWZD010000519.1:0-3186 GCA_964462755.1 uncultured Victivallales bacterium
CCAGCACGATGTTCGCAAACACGGGGCCCTTCTTCACGGAGAAGGTGTGTTCCTGGGGATTGTAGATATTGGTGCCGATCAGGTCGGCGGGAAGAAGATCGGGGGTGAACTGGAGTCTCGAGAAGGCGCCGTCCAGTGTCTGCGCCAGAGTTTTCACAGCCAGTGTCTTGGCCAGACCCGGGACGCCTTCCAGAAGGACGTGTCCGTCGGCGATGATTGCCAGAAGAAGACGGTCTATCAGTTCCTTCTGTCCGGAAAGAATGCGGCTCATTTCAGTTTTGATCCGGCCCGTGAAAGCGGAAACCTCCGTAATGTTCGCTTGAAGTTCCTGAAGTTCTTCCTGTCTCATTTACCTTTCCCTCCTTTGCAGCTGATTCAACAAAACTGACAACGTTATATTTTGAAGTAGACACCTTTCCTCGTGGTTTGTTCATTCCGATTTCAAAAAAAATTTTTCAACCCGCATGAACCTTCGACCAGCCCTCTCCTCTTTCTATAAAACCATCCGGGAAAAACGGTTTCAGCCCTCCCCCCCTGCGGTTCATTTCCAGGAAATCCGGTTTACTATAGCCCTGAAATATCATTTATGCGACCACGAGAACAATTTTTTTCGAAAAAACTTGTTTTTTCTGATACAGACTATATATATTGAATGTTCAGATTTTGCGGAAATTGTACACTAGGAACAGAAGATTTGTCAAAAACTTGCAGAATGAAGCCGGGAGGCGGAAACTCATTGTCCGACAACGAACCGCCAGAATCTGTTTTTGAATGCCGGGAAACAGCCAAAGATTGCCTGAGGGCATCTTGTTTCCGCTTCAAAAGGAATCATCAGAACAATCACTCAAAAGGAGTTTGAAATGGCAGAAAAGCATTATGACTTCCGAAAGTTTCTCAATACAGTTCACAGAAAAGACAGACGCGATTTTTCACTTCGCCCGCATCCCGGCGAAACAGAAATCTCGAACGGATGGAACATCCGGATCGATGAAAACGCAAGCGACTTCATCCTCAATACCGCCCGCGATCTTGCGGATTATCTCTGCGTCAGCATGAATTTGTGCATCGGCGTCGAGCAGAGCGGCGGCGGTCTTCCCGATGAAAATATCATCGTCCTGAAAACAGGACTCCGGACAAAATGCGTCAAACGGAGCTTCCGCCTCGAATGCTCCCCCGGAAAAATTGTCGTCACCGGGGCGGACGAACGCGGAACCGCCATGGGGGTTTACTATCTGGAAGATGTCATGAACCTGCGGGAGTCTCCGTTCATTCCTCATACGAAAGGACTGCTCAAAGAACCGCTCTTCTCGCCGCGCATGATTCATTCCGGCTACGGCATGGATCTTTTCACAGCGCCCTATTTGAGACGAATCGCACATGAAGGTTTCGATGCCGTTCTTGTGTATGTGCGCGAACCGGACAAAGGCGTCCACGGGTATACCGACTTCAACGAAATCATCGATATGGCCGAAGAAACGGGACTGGATGTTTATTTGTACAGCAGTATCAAAAATATATATCATCCGTCCGACCGGGAAGCCCCCGCCTTCTATGAAGCCAACTACGGAGGACTTTTCCGCCGTTATCCCAAGGCCGCCGGGCTGATTCTGGTGGGAGAATCCTGCCAATTTCCGAGCCATGACCCGCATACGACCATGAACATTGCATCCGCCGGTGAATGCTGCTACCGTTCCGGCAAAGCAATGCCCGGCTGGTGGCCCTGCAGCGACTTTCCGGAATTCGTGGACATCGTTCAACGTTCCGTCCGGAAATATGCTCCGGAAGCCGACATCGTCTTCTGGACCTACAACTGGGCGCATGCTCCTGAGAAACTGCGGACAAAACTGATCGATGATCTCCCCGGCAATGTCACCGTCGAAGTAAATTTCGAGATGCACGACAACGTGAAAACCTGGGGCACCCAGGAACGCATTCTGGATTATTCTCTGTCCCGCACCGGCCCCAGCGCCATCTTCCGGAGCGAAGGAGCCGCCGCCAAACGCAGCCGGCACACGCTTTACACCATAAGCAACACGGCGGGCAAAACCTGGGATATCGGAGCGGTCCCATTCCTTCCCACCCCGTATCAATGGGGAAAACGGATCGAAAACCTTCACCGGGCGCGAAAAGAGTTCGGCCTCTCCGGGCTGATGGAGTCTCATCACTACGGCTGGTTTCCCTCCTTCATCAGCGAGTTCGCCAAATGGAGCTTCTGGAGCGAAGCCCCCGCGCAAGATGAAATCCTCCGGGCGCTGGCGGTCCGCGACTTTTCCGGGGAAACGGCCGATTCCGTGCTGTCCGCGTGGCGGGAATGGAGCGAGGCAGTCGGGGAATTCATTACTCCGATCGAAGACCAGTATGGCCCCTGCCGGGTCGGTCCATCCTTCCCGTTTCTTTTCGCGGGGGTCTCGCTGCGTTCGACCTTTGGAATGAACATGAAATTCCCGTGGACCAGACTCAACCGATACGAGATCGCCTTTCCGGAATATGTGGTGGTCAACGATCCGAACGGGCTGGACTTCGGCGCCCGGAGGATCGCGGCCGAAATCAAACATCTGCCCGGAGTGATTGAAAAATGGCATAAGGGAATCGCTCTGCTGGAAAAAGTCATTGCGAAAATTCCTGAACGCAAACGCGAAAATGCCCGGAAAACAGTCGCGCTGGCCCGCTACATCGCCAACACGCTCACCACGACGCTTCACATCAAGCAGTGGTGGGTGGAAAATCACCGTCTTCTGCTGGAAACCGATCCCGCGGAAGCGGCGGCAATTCTGGAACGGATCGTCGCCATCGCCAAGGAGGAAATCCAAAACGTGCGCGACACTCTTCCTTTGGTACGTCTGGATTCTTCGCTCGGCTACGAACCTTCCATGGATTACGTCTGCGACGAGGAACACCTCGAGTGGAAACTGCGTCAGATGAACGCGGTTCTGACCATCGACATCCCGAATTACCGCAAAGGCCTTGAAATCGGCGGATCGTTGAAAACGGCTGAAGCCAGTCTTCGGAAAAATTCACGGAAAGCCCGCCGGTAACATTGTTCCAAAAAGCAAAGACAGCCTTGAAATCGCCGGAAAAACGGGCTACATTAAACGGCATTGTCAGGATTTTCAATCAAATTCGAGAGGGAACCGTGAAGATGAGTGCCGCCGTCTGGACAGAACCGTTCACAACCGAGATCATTCG
>CAYWZD010000520.1:0-3179 GCA_964462755.1 uncultured Victivallales bacterium
CCGGAAAATCGTATCAGATTGCGGAACTGGCGCGGATCGCGGCCATGTCGGAATCCCTTTATTTTACGAAATTCCGGCTGGTCACGGGGATGTCCCCGATGGAATATCTGATGAATCTGCGCCTTGACAAGGCCCTGCGGATGCTCCTCGCCACAGAGAACAGCATCGAGGCCATCGCAGGAGAATGCGGCTTCTGCGACAGCAACCACTTCATCAAGACCTTCCGTGCGAAAAACGGTCTCACTCCGGCCAGATACCGCCGCCAATTTCATCATTGACCGTCCGGAACGTTTTTATTTTTGGAGGATTATACTATTTTTTTATATTTTCATTCTATGCGTTATTCTCCTTCCGGTCTATAATAAGAAAGAGAAAAACAGAAAGTCATGTCAATATATCATAAAGACGCCAGAGAGATGACGGCGAGCCAAGAAAATGGAGTAAAATCATGATCCGTTTCAATTTCAGCAACAATTGTTTCGAGTTCGATGAAACATCCGGAAAACTCGTTTCCTTCCGCAGCGGCGGCGTTGAAATGCTGGCAGACGCGGAAACTCTTTTCGTCCTCGGATTCCGGGACAGCCGGAACGATGAACAGAAGGTCCGTTCCAGCGAGTTCCGCTGCCAGGTCACCAAGGAACAGGACTCGCTCCGCATGGAGTTTTCCGGACATCCACAATACCGCGGCATGCGGGTCGCCTATTCCATCCGCGTCACGGAAAAAGGAATGCGGTTCCATCCGGAGGTCCGCCATATTCCCGGCGACCTGACGCTGGAATGGATTGAACCTCTCCTCCTGTCGATGGCGGATTCGAACGGAAAACTGTTCCTCTCCCATACGGAAGGAATCCTGCTGGACTCCCCTCTGGAAAATCTGGAATACCTGGAACCGGGCTGGCACCGCTACCGCTTCTATCCGGGTTACGTCCAGATGCAGTTCATGGCATATTTCTCGGGAAACCATGGATTGTATTACGCGGCCCATGATGCCGGGCACGGAATCAAATTTCTGGATGCAAGACCCGAAAACGGAAAAGTTGCGCTGATAATCCGCAACTACTGCGGACTGTTTCCGGGTCAGGACTATGTCCCGGACTTCGACATGGCGCTCTCCCGGTTCGAAGGCGGATGGATGGATGCCTGCGAACTTTACCGCGATTGGATGGAAACTTCCAACGTTCTGCCGCCCAAAGGAAAAATGCCGTCCTTCGTGAATGAATCGCCCGTGGTCATGATCTATCCGGTCCGAGGCAATGGCGACGACAAGGGAGAAATGGTGCCCAACGAATACTATCCGTATATGAAAGCCATGCCCGTAGTCCGGGAACTGGCAGGCAAGTTCGACAGCCGCCTTCTCCCCCTGCTGATGCACTGGGAAGGAACCGCTCCCTGGGCTCCGCCTTATGTCTGGCCCCCGCTGGGCGGGGAAAAGCTGTTGGCCGAATACCGGGACGCCCTTCACGCCGAAGGACACTTTCTCGGGGTCTACTGTTCCGGAACCGCCTGGACTCAGACCAGTTCCATCCAGAAGGACTATTCATGCGAAAAACAGTTCCGGGAAGAACATCTGGAAAAGGAGATGATCCGGGGACCGCACGGTGAGATCGACGCCTACATCTGCAACGGACCGACAAACCAGCGCATCGGATACGACATGTGCATCTCGCAGGAATGGCCCCGGAAAACCGTCCGGGAAGAAGTGAAGAAACTGGCGGATTTCGGGCTGGACTACGCCCAGTTCTTCGACCAGAACCTCGGGGGGGCTTCCCATTGCTGCTGGGCGAAGGATCACCGCCATCCGCCGACGCCGGGTCCGTGGCAGACGGAAAAGATGACGTCGCTCATGGAGGAACTCCACGAGGAAAATCCCGGACTTGTCCTGGGGTGCGAATCCGCGGCCGCCTTCCCCTATCTGAAATATCTGCCGTTCAATGATCTCCGCTTCGCCTGCTGGAACCTTGCCAGAGCCCGGCCGGTCCCCGCCTACGCGTATCTTTTCCATGAATACATCAATAACTTCATGGGGAACCAATGCGGAATCTACTGGAACCTCGAACTGGAAAAATGTCCGGAAAACCTGCTCTGGCGCACGGCCTATTCCTTCAGTGCCGGAGACCTGCTTTCCGTGGTCCTCAAGGATCATGGACAGATTCACTGGGGATGGAACTACAAGTGGGACCGTCCGCAGCCGGAACAGGGAAGCATTGTGACACTTGTCCGGAACCTGAATGCGTTCCGGAAACAGCATCCGGAATTCCTGCAGTATGGGCGGATGATCCGGCCTTTGGCAGCCATATCCGGAGAAACATGGGATCTGGTCACAACACGGGGCCCCCGTGTGCTGGATGCTTTTCTGCATGCGTCCTGGCGTTCGCCGGACGGAAAAGAGGCTCAGGTCGTGACGAATTTCCTGCCGCGCCGGCAGACGGTCCGAATCGCCCCTGTTCGCGGAGAAAAGGCTTTCAATATCACGCTTCCGCCGCTCTCCGCCGTCATTTCAATCCGCAACCAATCATAATCCAAATAACATGGTAAACAACCGATCCAGAGAGGGAAAATGAATCATGAAACAGAAAATCCGGGGAACGGGAAGAGGCGGGGGGAACAGATTTTCACATTAATAGAACTGCTGCTCGTGATTGCCATCATCAGTATCCCATAAAGGCGTCCAGTATCGTCACAACGATATCTATGATATTAATTATAAGCAACTTGCAGTTTACTATTTTACTGTTTCTCCGATTGGATGATGTGTTGTCATGAGAAACCAAGTTACGCTCAGTTTTGTTTGACGGAAAATTGTTAAGATTGCTGCCTACAGAAGAATCAGCCGGAAATCTCAGAAAAAAAACGCCGGAGATGGCTGATTTCTTCGCACGACTTTCATGGTTCCAGTCCATGAAAGCGGACAGGAATCATTCCAGAAACGGGCATCTGCCCGGTTCGCGCGGCTCGGATGATGGTTTCCGCTGCCAGATGACCACATTCATAAAGGGGGGATTCAAGCGGATGGTGCATTTTCGGAAGCAGGGGCAAATCAACGCCATCGCATCCAATCAGACGGACAGCGCATTTGCGTAAAATGAGTTCTCGTTCGATTTCAGGCAACTGCGTATCGCTGGTCACAATCAGGACGTCTGGAACCGCACGTTCCAGAATCCGGGTCAGGGCACAAACGC
>CAYWZD010000521.1:0-3179 GCA_964462755.1 uncultured Victivallales bacterium
CGAAAAAATCCTTCTCCGGTTGAATCGGGCGGAAACCTGTGCTACTGTGGGTTCGGCGGATGCGCGATTCCGCTTTTCAACCACCCCATCAGGAGAAAAATATGAACAGAATTCGGCTTTTCGGCGCGGCGGCCTGCTGCGCGCTCGCGGCGGCGGTCTCCGCGGCCGAGGTCAAGGTTTCCGAGCTCACCGGCGGCGCCAAGCCCGGCACGCTCGAACTCAAGGCGAAAAACCGGGTCGCCAACGGCGCGTTCACCGTCACCGCGATTCCGGCCCGGTTCGCCGGGCTGACGATCGTCTCCGTTCCGCGCGGCCAGGGCAACCAGCCGGGCGCGGGCTACTCCGTCACCATCGACCGGCCCGCGGCGGTCTATCTCTTCGTCCACAACCGCGGCAAGGCGACCCTCCCCGAAGGCTGGGCGAAAGTTCCCGGCATCGTCGAGTGGGAGGCGAACGGGCAGCCGAATACGGACACCGTCTACCTCAAAGAGTTTCCCGCCGGGAAAATCGAAGTCCCCGCCCACGACGGCAAGGACGGCGGCAACTTCGGCATTCCCAACGCGATCGTCATCGCCGACGGGAACCTCGAGGGCGAATCCCCGGCCGTGCTGAGTTTCTGCAACGTCAAAAGCAGAATGCGGGTCGCCAACGGCGTGTTCGCCATCGCGGAAATTCCCGAAAGCCTCAAGGGGCTGCCGATGGTTTCCGTCCCGCGCGGCGAGGGCAACAAGCCCGGCGCGGCGTTCAGCTACACGCTTGACAAGCCGGCGAAAGTCTACCTCCTGGTCCACAACCGGGGCAAGGCCACCCTCCCCGAAGGCTGGACGAAGGAAGAAGGCAAAGTCACCTGGAAGAGCGGCGAAACCTCGTTCACCGACGCGGTCTATTCCAAAGAATGCCCCGCCGGGAAACTGGACGTCCCCGCCCACGACGGCAAAGAAGGCAGCACGTTCGGCATCCCCAACGCGATCGTGATCGCCGAAAAGTAGAGCTTCTTTTTCACATGTGATTCTTCCCAAACTCGTTTGGGAAGAATCTTTTTTCTTTTTGGGACGCTTGGCCTGCTTCGTTTACAGTTCGGGACGGAGTGATTTTTCGTTCCTGAACCCGCTTGGGCTGTCGTTTCTCAAACCGGTATGTTTTGACGCTCCCTGGCCTTGTTCTTTTGTTGTTTTTTTAGAATTAAGCTGATTTAATCCTATTTTCCAGCGAATCGCTATTGACAATTCGGAAATAATGTGGTATAATTGTTAAGGAACAAGCAATAGAACTAATCAAGGGACAAGAATGAATCTATCCTTAGAAAATGCGATGAATTACGGTGATTTATCCCGATTGCTAGCGGAGAAGCTGCGTGACTATATCGCTGAGCAGGGAATACGGCCCGGCGAACGGTTGCCATCCAACCGGGAAATTGCCCGGCAAGCCCGGGTAAGTCAGGTCACGGCGCGAATGGCAGTCAAGAAACTGGAAAAGGAAGGGCTGCTCGAATGCCGGAAGCACGGGTCGTTTGTGCGCGCCCATCCCGAGCCAGCCCAAAGGCGTTCCGTTGCATCGAAGCGGATCGGAGTGGTATTGTCGCCCTGGGATTCACGCGAACAGCTTTCCTGGGACAGCCGCGATCTGATCGGCGGACTGATCAACGAATTCTGCCGGGATTCGATTCAGATGCTTCTGTTCAGTTATCCGCAGTGGTTGGATTACGCTGCTGACGATCCGTTTGCGCTGATTGCCGAAAATAATTTGAATTCATTGATCTGGTTGCACTGCAGCATGCGGGAAATCGCTTTTATTTCCCGATTGGAAGAACGGAAATTCCCGCAAGTTCTATTCAATCGCCGTTGTGCCGGCTTGTCCTGTCCTGCCGTGCTGCAGGACCAGGAAGGCATGATGAACGATATTGTCAGCCGGATGTCGCCGGAAGAAAAAGCATCGCATCTGATTATATGCGGCGATCCGTGCCTGCCGCCTTATGCGGAACGTTATGCCGCATTGCGAAAGGGGCTCCTCGCAACGGAGAATTTCGATTCGAATCGGGTGCTCCAATTGCCGGAGGAGGCATACCCGGAATGGGCGATAGAACTGCTTCGGCGACAGATTATCGACCTCAAGCCGCGGGTGCTGATCGACCTGATCGGTTACATGGAGAATCTGGCTGCCGTCGGCTTGGTTGGCGAAGTTTCCGGGCCGCGCTGCGTCAGTGTGGCACCTCCAGATGCATGGAATTCGCCTCCGACGTTCGAATACGATTACTACACGTACGACTTGCGCGCAGCAGGGCGCTACGCTAATCAGCAGTTGAATGGGGAAAAAACTACCGTTTTACTGCCGTTCGTGTACCATGGAAAGAATGAACGCAGTTGAATGTTGCTCATTGAGGAAAGAGACCCGAAACGAAGCAGAGAGCCAATGGCAAAATTGTTTTGCCTGCTTTTGTGCCGATCCGGCGCTTTTTTCGTCCTGAAGTGTTTTGAGCGCAGCCTCGTTACGCCTCCTTCGCTTCAGAATGGGAAAATCACTCAGGTTACCGACGAATCCATGGCAAAATTTCGTTTGCAATTGGCTCGAGAATAAAAACCCTGAATATGGAAGACTCGCAGTTCCCGGACCGCGACTTCCGGACGTCTCCCAAATCAAAGGAAAATGGAACATGAAAAAACAAGTCAATCGCCGGTACGCGAACGTGATCTGGAAAAGCGCTTCCTTTCCGGAACGGCAAATCGCCGCCTCCCCTCATGGATTCACATTAATAGAACTTCTGGTTGTTATTGCCATCATCGCGATTCTGGCCGCGCTCCTGTTGCCCGCGCTCAACTCGGCGCGTGAGACTGCGAAAAGCAACAAATGCCTCCAGAACTTCAATCAGTTAGGGAAAGCCAATCTGATGTATGCCAACGACAACGGCGATTTCTGGTCTTTGTTCAACCATTATGCGGCAGAGAGCATATACCCTCTAAATCATGCTCCGATCATTGAGTTGTATACCGGCCGAAAATTGATTCGTCAAGGAAATGCGCCGTTGAAAGCGGATTGGACAACGTATCAGGACTATACAACGCCGGTCGCAATGATCTGCCCTTCCCTGCCGGTTCCGACGCAAATCGGCGGGATGTCCAAATTTACTTCCTGAAGTCCCACGAAATTATAACATGTTTGGCGGAGTGATGCCGAACGCGGCG
>CAYWZD010000522.1:0-3169 GCA_964462755.1 uncultured Victivallales bacterium
GTAAACCGCCTTCCCGGCGAACGCCTGCTGGAGATCCTTCACTCCCGGAGCGGCGGCACGGGTGATAACGACATCTCCGATGCAGTCGATCTGAACCACCTCTTTTCCGAGCTGTTCCTCACGGGGATCTCCGGAATCCGACTTCTTCCCGGCGTCCCCCGCGGGCTTGCTTTTGTCGTCTGGTTTAGCAGCATCCGCAACCGGTTTTTTCTCCGACTTGCCGAGATAAATGATCATCTTGCGGCACTTGATGGTCATTTCGGGGTCACGGACATCCACATTCCCAAGGAGAATGGCTTTGTCATGGGCAATGTCCAGATCCATGGAATCCGCGCTGATTGTGGTGGGGGCATCCCCCTTGCCGTTCCGGGTTTTGGTGGTGCTGAACATCGGCCCCAGCTGGGCGAACGCATCGACGCAGAACAGCAGAGCGGACAGCAGACATACCGCCAGAACGGTTTTCCTGTTGAAAAAGAACTTCATTTTATATTTCCTCCTGTTTTGGAGCTTTCCTGTTTGGATTTTTCGGCGTTTTTGGAAGGGATGCCGGATTTATTTCTCACTTCTGGATAGATGACCATCCTGACTTTACTCCGGATATGAACAAATTTACGCTCGTAATCGGCGTCGAACCCGACCCCGTTGATCGCGATTTCACGAGAACGGAAAAAGACCGGAGTATCGCTTCTGAACAGCTTCGTGTTTTTGTCATACTCGGCGTCCTGGGAAAAGAAAAGCGCCCGGCAGTGCTTCTTCCCGCTCCAGTATTTTGCCACATCTGCGGCCGGCAGAGTCAGCGGATAAGGAATCTCGTCCGCAAGTGAAACCACCTCATTGATATTTGTCACATTGTCGTTGACAAGATCGACTTTCGGGTTGGTCAGATAAATCAGCGCGCCAAGATTCTTTGCCTTCTCCCCATACAGGATAAACTGAAGGCGGTTGTCCTTGCCGCTGTATTCCGGGAGCGCAAAATTGGTCAGGGAAGCGGATGTGCCGGTACCGTCATCGGCGCCGCGCAGCCCAGTTCCCGCAGACAGCAGAGCCGTCAGCAGGATCAGGAAAAATACCTTTGCATCAGCTGTTCCCATTTCCCTTGTTCCTTCAGTAAAAATTCAACGGCTTCACGGATGGCCCCATGTCCCCCCGCCGCCCGGGTGCGGAAGTCGCTGACCTTGTCCAGTTCCTCGACCGCGTCCCCGACCGCAACCGCCACGCCGCAGCGGCTCATCGGACGCGCATCCACCACATCGTCCCCGATATACATGCACTGTTCCGGCTTCAGTTTCTGTTCTTCCAGAAGGCGAATGAACCCGGCGTCCTTGTCCAGTATGCCTTCATACAGAAAATCCAGTTTGAGCTCTTCCGCGCGGACGCGGTTCGCTTCGGACTTGCGGCCGGAAAGAATTCCGACCCGCAGCCCCGCCCTCTGCGCCAGTTTGATGCCGTGTCCGTCGCGCACATGGAAGAACTTGATCTCGCCGGAGACATTGCCTCCGTATCCGATCATTCCGTCCGTCAGCACGCCGTCCACATCCAGGACGACCGTTGTGATCTCAGCGCATTTTTCCGACAAGCTCATGAACCGCCAGCACCTCGTTGATTACTTTTTCCGCATCCTTGAAATTCAGGGAGTTCGGACCGTCCGAAAGAGCCTGTTCCGGATTCGGGTGAACTTCCATGAAGATGGCATCGATTCCTGCCGCCGCGGCGGACCGGGCCAGCGTCTGAATGAATTCGCGCTGGCCGCCGGACGCATTGCCGAGACCTCCAGGAAGCTGAACCGAATGGGTTGCGTCGAACACAACGGGGCATCCGAAGGCGCGGAGCGTCTGGAGAGAACGCATGTCCACCACCAGGTTGTGGTATCCGAAGGAAGTTCCGCGCTCCGTCAGCATCAGGTTCCGGCATCCGGCGCTTTCAAGTTTTTCGACCACGCCGTTCATATCCTCCGGCGCCATGAACTGTCCTTTTTTCACATTCACGGGACGTCCCGTTTTCGCGGCGGCGACCAGAAGATCGGTCTGCCGGCAGAGGAACGCGGGAATCTGGAGCACGTCCACCACTTCCGCCACTTTGCCGGCCTGATCCGATTCATGAATATCCGTCAGGACCGGAATCTTGAAATGCTCCCTGACTTCATGGAGAATTTCCAGTCCCTGTTCCATCCCGGGCCCGCGGAAAGACTCGCCGGAAGAACGGTTCGCCTTGTCGAACGAAGCTTTGAATATGTAGAAAATCCCCTTCGACTCGCAGAGGTTCTTCAGAAATTCGGCAATTCTGAAGCAGATGTCCCGGTTTTCCACCACACAAGGGCCGCCGATCAATGTGAACTGGTCCCCTCCAATGGTATGATCCCCCACTTTTACCGTTTTCATGACGGGTTTCCTTTCCTGTTCAAGGTTGCCAGAAATTCTTCCGCTTTAGCCAGCTCTTCCGGCGTATCGATCCCGATACTGGAATAGCTCGTGACAATCACTTTGATGCGCATTCCGTTCTCCAGCGCCCGCAGCTGTTCCAGCCGCTCGCACTGTTCCAGACGGCCTTCCGGGAGGGATACAAACCGCTGAAGGGCATCCCGGCGGTAGGCGTAAATGCCCCAGTGACGGTAGGCTTCCGTCTCGACTCCGCCCGTCCGCAGAAACGGAATCATCGAACGGCTGAAATACAGTGCATAGGAGTCCGCGGAAAATACCGCCTTCACAATGTTCGGATTGTTCTCGAATTCCGCACGGGGACAAGGCACCACGACGGTCGCCATCTCCGGCGCATCCTTCGCGCTGATCGCATCGATCAGGGAGTCAATGACTTCCGGTTTCACAAACGGCTCGTCGCCCTGGATGTTGATGATCGCCCCGGCATCGTTTTTCGATGCCACTTCCCAGATCCGGTCCGACCCGGTCGGATGGTTTTTCGCCGTCATGACCGCGTTTCCTCCGAAGGCCTTGACCGCGTCAAAGACCTTCGGATCGTCCACCGCCACCAGAACTTCGTCCGCCTTGGACTGGACCGCACGCTCCCATACATGCTGGATGATGGGTTTTCCGCCCAGCAGGGCGAGCACTTTCCCCGGGAACCGCGTACTGGCAAGCCTCGCGGGAATCACGGCCAGACTCTTTACAGGCATTTCCGTTTTCTCCGCTTAGAAATTATGGGTCACCAGACCGTC
>CAYWZD010000523.1:0-3167 GCA_964462755.1 uncultured Victivallales bacterium
CCGGACCGCTGGGACGCCATGATCGAATGGGCCCGGAACGAAGGGTTCACCATGGATGAACTCAAGGCCGCGCATCTGGTTTCGGAAAGCCAGAACACGCCCGGCAAGTTCTTCGATTTTTTCCGCAACCGCCTGATCTTTCCGATCTGGAACGAACAGGGCCGCGTGGTCGGTTTCAGCGCACGGCAGATCGACAAGGAACAGGGCGGCGGCAAATACGTCAACAGCATGGAGAGCCCGATCTTCAAGAAAGGACGTCTTCTCTACGGACTGAACTTCGCCCGGACGGAAATTCCCAAAAAAGGGTCCGTGATCCTCTGCGAAGGTCAGATGGACGTGATCGCCATGCACACGTCCGGCTGCACCAACGCCGTCGCCCCGCAGGGAACCGCGTTCGGACAGGATCAGGCGTCCATTCTTCACCGATACACCGACACGGTCCTTCTCGCGACCGACTCCGACAGCGCGGGCGTCAACGCGGTCCTGAAGGACGCCGCCATTCTTCTCCCGATGGATTTTCAGCTCAAAGTGGTCACGTTCCCCGGCGGAAAAGACCCGGATGAACTGCTTCATAACTCCGGTCCGGAGGCCGTCCGCGCCGCCGTGGAGGAGGCGAAGGACTTCTTTGAATTCCTGTATCTGCAATGCACCTCGAAGTTAGACCCCGCCACCCCGTCCGGAAAAACAAGAATCGCCTCCACCATTATCAAATATATCCTGATGCTGGACAACGCCATCGCGCGCGACACCTATCTTTCGTGGCTCGGGGAACGTCTCGGGATCGCGCCCGACGCCCTGCTCGGGGAATTCGAACGCGCACACTCGAAAGCGGTGCGCGAACAGCCTCTCCGCCAGAGGGAATATCTTTCTCCCGAAGAGAAAAAGAAGCGGGAGGAAGCGCCTCCCCTTCCGCCGTCTCTTGCCGATCCGTTCCTGAAAATGACTTTTTCCGAACTGCTGCGGGTTCTGCTCCGCGACAAGGACAGCACGGCGGCCGCCGCGCACGAACTCCCGCCAGACCTGCTGGACGACGGCCCCCTCTGCGTCGCGCTCTGCACCCTGATTCAGGCACACCTGGACCAGCAGTGGGAACAGGCTCCGTCGCTGATCTCGCGCGCCCTTTCCGCCTCGGAAACAGACGTCTCGGCCGTCTCCGCGATTCTCGCCGAAGAACCGGACCGCACGATTTCGCGGGAGTTCAACGACAAGATCACGAAAGATTGTCTGAAAGGAATACGGAAAAACCATCTGGAGAAACAGATCGCCAGGCTCCGCAAGGAACTGACCGACTTCCCGGAGGGAGAAGAACGCGAGGAGCTTCTCCGGGAGTTCATCAACCTGTCCCGCACACTCACGCAACTGCTCAATAAACGATAAGGAGACCCCGGCCGTGACACTTCCAGAACTGTTCGAGTATTTCAGGACCGATCCGCGTTTCTTCACCTTCGGAATGGTGTCGGCCTTTGTGTTCGGCTGCTGCATTGCCAGCTTTCTGAACGTCTGCATCTGGCGGATTCCGCGCGGGATGTCGATCATTTCCCCGCCTTCCCATTGTCCGAAGTGCGACCATCAGATCACGCCGTTGGAAAACATTCCGCTTCTGAGCTGGCTTTTTCTGGGAGGCAAGTGCAGTTCCTGCAAACTGCCGATTTCGGGCCGTTATTTTCTGGTGGAGCTGATGGGCGGAATTCTTTTCTCCATGGTCTTTCTGACGGTGATCGTCCGTGCGCTGCCGCCCTCCGCGATTCTGTTTTACTGGACCGCGATAGCGATCCTGCTCTGTTCCGCCTTTACGGACTGCGACCTGGGTGTCATTCCGAATGAATTCACCAGTTTCGGGGTTGCCACGGGACTGATCCTCTCGCCGCTGTGTCCCGCCTACTGGCAGATGAATTCACGTCCGGCCGCCCTGCTGCTCTGTCTCGGGTCCATCCTGATCGCGGGAGGACTGATGGCCGCCTGTTCGCTTCTCGGACACTGGATCTTCAAACGGGAGGCCCTCGGGTGGGGAGACGTCAAGCTGGTGGCGGCGGTGGCAGCCCTGCTGGGACTGCCCGGGGCCCTGTTCACCGTGATCGCGGGAAGTCTGCTGGGACTGGTCGGATTCCCGCTCCTGCGGCTGACCGTGCGCAAATACAGACACCGCCGTTCCCTGAAGTTCGGTCCGTTTCTCGCGCTCGGCGGAATGATCTGGATTTTCTATGCGAACCGCCTGCTTGCACTGGTCGTCAGGTAGGAATACAATCCGACGGCTTTTTTTCCTTCCGGGCTTGCATGTTGTTGTAAAACGCTGTATTTTAAAAGGATTGTGAATTTTTTAACAATCAGGAGGTCGGACCCTATGAAGAAAGTCATTATTCCCACAAAATTGGATAAGGAAGTTGCCCGCATTCTCGGAGATGCCGGATTCACGGTCGTCCAGGTCCCGGAAAAACCGGTGCTGGACCTGGCAAAGGAAAACGCCGATGCGGAAGTCGTCATCGTCCGAAGCGAAAAAGTCACTCCTGCAGTCATGGACTCCCTGCCGTCCCTGAAACTGGTGGTCCGCGCGGGAGCCGGATACGACAACATCGACACGAAATACGCGCGGCGCAAAAACGTCGACGTGATGAATACCCCCGGCGCGAACTCGAACGCCGTGGCGGAGGAAGTCGTGGCGCTGGCGCTGGCGGCCTACCGTCAGGTGGTTCCCGCCGACATCTCCACCCGCGAAGGCAAGTGGGAAAAATCCAAATTCATGGGCCGCGAACTCACCGGCAAGACCGTCGGCATCCTCGGACTCGGTCATATCGGACGTCTTCTCGCCAAGCGCCTCTCCGGTTTCGAAGTCACCGTGCTCGCTTTCGACCCGGTCCTTTCCACGGACATGGCCGCCCAGCTCGGTGTCAAACTCTGCACCGTCGAGGAAATCTTCGCCCAGTCCGACATCATCAGCCTCCACATTCCTGAAAACGACGCCACCCGCGGGATGGTCAACGCCAAACTCCTCGGACTGACAAAGAAAGGCGCCATGCTGATCAACTGCGCCCGCTCCGGCATCGTGGACGAGGAAGCCATCCGCGCCATCAAGGCCGAAAAACAGCTCCTCTTCTGCAACGATGTCTATAAGAAAGACGCCGAAGGCCCCAAGAGCGTGGCCGACATCGCCGACGTCATGCTGCCCCATC
>CAYWZD010000524.1:0-3164 GCA_964462755.1 uncultured Victivallales bacterium
CGGAATACCGGAAAGTCTCATCCGCGATGAAGGAATCGAGGAAGTCCAGATATTCCTGTTTGGTGAAACGGGGCTTGATCCGGGCGATCCGCCGTGCATCATCGGCATTGCCGAAAAGGAGATCGACCGCGTCCGCCGCCAGCACTTTGGCGGGTTCGACGAACGCCTCGTCTTCATCCTGCCAGCGGAACGGAATGGTGTGGGCGGTGCCTTTCCATCCGCCGGAATAGGGATGCATGGCGGGCATGATTGCGCTGACGTCTCCCATGTCGGTGGAGGAGGTGCGGCGTCCCATGTCCACGAAGTTGACGTCGGGCCGGAAGGATCGGAGATTGTCGAGATGGAGGCGGATGAGTTCGGGCTCGTTGTAGAGCGGCATGTAGCCGGGGAAGGTGGTGATCGAGACATCGATTCCGAAGGCGAGGGCGGCGCCGTGCATGGAACAGTCGAACTTTGCGGAGGCGTCGCGGATGGCTTCCGGCGTCTGCGCCCGGAGCTGATATTCGAGTTCGACTTCTTCCGGAACAATGTTGACGACCGAGCCGCCGTTTTTGATGATGCCGTGAATGCGGACGGTGTCCTCGTCACGGAATGTGTCTCGCTGGGCGTCCATGGCATCCAGTGCGATGCGTGCGGCGGAAAGCGCGTTGAGTCCCACCCAGGGGCGTCCCGCGTGTGCGGACTTTCCCCGGAAAAGGACTTTTTTCATCACGAACCCGTTGGAGGTCTGAGCCGCGCCGTATTCATTGTTGGCGTGGGTCATGATCGCCATGTCCACATCGTCGAAGACGCCGATTCGGATGAGTTCGGGTTTTCCGCCGATGTATTTGACTCCTTCCAGATGGTCCCCGATCCGGCTTTCTTCCGCGGGACAGGCGATGAAGGCGAGGTTGCCGGAAAGGTGTTCCCTGACTTCCGGGAGGGCCAGCGACATGGCGGCGCCGACCATGGCCGTGATCTGCATGTTATGTCCGCAGGCATGTGCGGCGCGGGTTTGCGGGTCGGCTTCCGGATGTTCCGGCATGATGAGGGCGTCGAGTTCGCCGAGAATGGCGACGGTCGGGCCCGGTTTGCCTGTCTTGAGGTCGGCGCGGACTCCGGTCCGTGCCAGTTTGCCCCGAACGGGTAGAGACAGAGAGGAAAGAACTTTCTCGACCAGAGCGGCGGACTTGAATTCCTCGTAACCGGGTTCCGGATTTTTCCAGAGCTGGATTCCGAGTCCGATCAGTTCTTCTTTGCGGCGGTCGATTTCCCGATACAGCTTTTCTTTGAGTTCGCTCTTGTTCATGGGGTCCTTTTCCTCGGGCTGTTTCTCTCTTGGTGCCATTCCGGCGCGGATCATGAAAACATACAATATAGCCTCTCTCCGGAAAAAGACAAGGGGAAAACAGAGCCTCAAATTCCAGCGTCTTCCTCAGTTTTCGGGGAAAGAAAGCCTCAGGGCGTTTTTTTCCCGAAACGTTTTTTGTCGCGGGGCGGACGGTCTCCGTCGTTGCGGAATTCGCGGAACCGTTTCTGAAACGGTTTGCGCGGACGGTCCGGGCGTGCGGCATGCGGCGCGGAAGCGAATTCGGGCGTATCTTCGTAAATGGTGACTTCGAATTCCTCCCGGAAGGCACGTTCGAGCCTTGCGGCGTCGGAGGGGACGGCGTTGAGGAAGGTGTAGCTGTCGTGACAGTCGACCTTGCCGAGAACGCGGGGCTGGAGGCCCGTGCGCTTGAGGATCATTTCCATGACGCTGCGCTTGTTGGCTCCGTCGTCGTATCCGATGCCCAGCTTGACGCCGACCATCCTGACGGGCGGAGAGTCGCTTCTGTCGGCCCCGGAACGGCTCTTCGAACCGGATGAACTCAGGTCGCGGTAGCGTTCAGGAGTCAGGGAGTCACCGGCAACGGCGCGGATCAGCGCGCCGACCAGAGCCGTCTGGGAGGCGGAACTTTCCAGCAGTTCGCGTGCGAAGTCCAGATAGACCTCGTGTTTTCCCGCCTCGACGGCGGCGAGAACGCGTTTGGCGAAACGTCCTTTGGCGGCGGCGACGATCTCATTGGGGGCGGGAAGCATTTTCTTGAGGATGTTCAGGTCGAGTTTTTTGCAGAGGCTCGCGAAACGTTTGCGTTCGCCGGGCGTGACAAAAGTGATGGCTTTCCCGCTCTTGCCGGCGCGTCCGGTGCGTCCGATCCGGTGCACATAGATGTCCTCGTTGTTCGGCATGGAGTAGTTGATGACGTGCGTGAGATTGTTGACGTCGATGCCGCGCGCGGCGACGTCGGTTGCGATCAGGAGCTTGAACGCGCCCCGCTTGAAACCTTCGATCGTGCGGGTGCGCTGCGCCTGGGGAATGTCGCCGTGAAGAGGCGCGACCGCATAGCCGCGCTTGCCGAGTTGTTCGGAGAGTTCGTCCACATCGCCGCGCGTGTGGCAGAAAACGATTCCGTAGAGGGATTCCTCCAGGTCGATGATGCGGGAGAGGGCCTCGAGCTTGTCCTCGCGGCGGATGTCGAACCAGACCTGTTCCGTGCGGTCGTGAGTGAGTTCCCCGCCTTCGGAGCGGACGATTTCATAGTCGCGCATGAAGCGGGTGGCGATCGAAAGGACGGAATGCGGCATGGTGGCGGAAAACATGAGCATGCGCTTGTCGGGCGAGGTGCGGGAAAGGATGTTCTCGATGTCTTCGATGAACCCCATGTCCAGCATTTCGTCGGCCTCGTCGAGCACGGCGAACTGGACGTGTTCGAGAGGAAGGCGGTTGCGTTCCATCAGGTCGATGACCCGTCCGGGAGTCCCGATGGCGATATCCACGCCCGCTGAGAGTTCCTTGAGCTGGATTCCGATGGGCTGTCCGCCGTAGAAGACCCCGATCCGGAGTTTCCGTTCGCCGCGGAGGGAGGCCATTTCAGTGGCGATCTGCATGGAGAGTTCGCGGGTGGGGGAGAGGATCAGGGCGCGGGGGCCCGCGGATTTGCCGGAATTTTCCGCGAGTTTTTCCAGAATGGGAATTCCGAACGCGGCGGTTTTTCCGGTTCCGGTTTGGGCTTGGCCGATGACGTCCTTTTCCCCGGCAAGGAGCCGCGGAATGGTAAGCGCCTGAATGGGAGTGGGTTCGTCAAACCCTTTTTTTTCGAGGGCTTCGATCATGGGAGCGGAAAGCCCCATCGAGCGGAAGA
>CAYWZD010000525.1:0-3150 GCA_964462755.1 uncultured Victivallales bacterium
GCAGCAGTTTCACCTGGACATTGACGCTCAGATCGCCGATTTCGTCCAGGAACAGGGTGCCTCCCTCGGCGGCTTCCACGCGTCCGATGCGGCGTGCGACCGCGCCGGTGAAGGCGCCTTTTTCATAGCCGAACAGTTCGCTTTCGATCAGACTGTCGGGCAGTGCCGCACAGTTGACCGCGATGAACGGTCTCGTATTCCGGCTGCTGGACATCTGGATGGCGCGCGCGACCAGTTCCTTGCCGGTGCCCGAGGCGCCGCGGATCAGGACGGTCGCCGTGCTGGCCGCCACCTGCGAGATCATTTTATAGACGGCGCGCATGGCGTTGCAGTTGCCGATGATGTTGGAAGGACGGAGCGTGGCGCCGAGTTCCTCGCGGAGGCGCATGTTTTCTTCCAGGAGCTGGCGGCGTTCCTCATGCTGTTCCAGACAGGAGGCCACGGCTTCCGCGATGATGTTGGAGACGGTTTCCAGCAGCTTGAGGGCCTGGTCCAGGTCTGCTTCCGGAGCGGTTTCACGGTCGATGCTGAGCGTTCCGATCACGTTGTCCAGATGGATCACCGGAACGCAGATGAAAGCGATATGGCTTTTGCGCGGACGGGCCTGTGTCCGTCCGAGGAATTCCGGTTCCTTGGAGATATCCGGAATCACGGCGGGGCGCCCGGTTTTGGCGACTTTTCCGGTGATGCCTTCTCCGATCATGTATTTTCCGCGATTGACCTCATCGTTCGTCAGTCCGTTGGAGGCTTCGATGAAAAGGGTGTCTCCCTGGCGGAGGGTGATGGTGCCCCGGATCAAGCCCATTTCCTTATGGAGAATATTTAAAACTTTGCGAAGGAGTTCCGAAACGTTATGTTCGTGCACGATCGTATGGCTGATCTGATTCAGAACGGCGATTTCTATACTGCTGCTTCTGTCTGGCATGATTTTGTTTTTCCGGTCCTTTGGCCAAATCTGGTTTGGTTTTTAACAAATGTAGTAATATAGTATGTCGGGAGGCATATTTCAAGATACAAAAATGTAAGTTAATGGAATCTTGATTACATTTTTGTATGGGAAACGGAATAAAAAAAGAAACCAATCCAGAAAAATGAGGTGAAAACATCAATATAAAAAGTTGGCACGAGAAATGCTTTCATATTTACAAAGCGTGGGCGTTAAGTGAACAGGAATTCAAAGAAAACAGTAAAAGGAGTTCATAAATGAACAGCGACAGAAAGAAAGCCATAGAGGCTGTTTTCGCGCATGAAGATTGTGCGGAAGCTGAGCTTACACCCTTTACCGGGGATATTTATGGCAGCGATGTGTTCCATTTTGAGAGAATGAAAGAGCGTCTTCCGAAACCCGTCTATCAGAAACTGATGGCCACTGTCGCCGAAGGCAAACCTCTTGACTCCACCATTGCCGATGCCGTGGCTCATGCCATGAAAGCGTGGGCCCTCGAAAAAGGCGCCTCGCATTATACCCACTGGTTTCAGCCGCTGACCGGCGCCACTGCCGAAAAACATGACTCTTTCCTCGATCCCGTCGGCAATGGACAGGCGATCCTTGCCTTCTCCGGTAAAAACCTGATCGTCAGCGAGCCCGATGCCTCCAGTTTCCCGTCCGGCGGCATCCGTTCCACTTTCGAAGCCCGCGGATATACCGCGTGGGACCCCACCAGTCCGGCGTTCATCAAACGCGGCCGGAACGGCGCCACCCTCTGCATCCCGACCGCTTTCTGTGCGTATGCCGGGGAAGCCCTTGACAAAAAGACTCCGCTTCTCCGCTCCATGCAGGCTCTCTCCAAGGCCGTGAAACGCCTGATGGTCTGCTTCGGCGACGACGGTTCCAAGAGCGCAAAGGTCACCCTCGGCCCGGAACAGGAATATTTCCTGGTCGATGAGAGCTTCTATTATGCGCGTCCCGACCTGGTTCAGACCGGGCGCACCCTGTTCGGCGCTCCTCCGCCGAAGCATCAGCAGCTTGAGGATCATTACTTCGGTTCGATCAAACTGCGCATCCTTGCGTTCATGACCGATGTCGACAACAATCTCTGGAAGCTTGGCATCCCGGCCAAGACCCGTCACAATGAAGTGGCTCCCGCGCAGTTCGAAATCGCCCCCGTGTTCGAGGAAGTCAACCTTGCGGTCGACCACAACATGCTTCTGATGGAAGTCCTCCGTCAGACGGCTGAAAAACATGGCCTGGTCTGCCTCCTTCACGAGAAGCCCTTCGCCGGCGTCAACGGTTCCGGCAAGCACAACAACTGGTCCCTGAGCTACGGCGACCTGAACCTCCTGAACCCGGGTAGCGATCCGCACCAGAATGCGATCTTCCTGACAACCCTCTGCGGCATCATCATGGCGATCGACAACCACAGCGATCTGCTCCGCACCTCCACCGCTTCGGCCGGCAACGACCACCGTCTCGGCGCGAACGAAGCTCCCCCGGCCATCATCTCGATCTTCATCGGCGACCAGCTTGCCGACATTATCGACCAGATCGAAAAGGGGTCGCTCAAGTCCTCCAAACAGGCCGGAACCATGCGGATCGGCGTCGACGCCCTTCCCACTCTCCCCCGCGATTCGACGGACCGCAACCGCACCAGCCCGTTCGCCTTCACCAGCAACAAGTTCGAGTTCCGCGCCCCCGGTTCCAGCCAGTCCTGCGCCGGATGCAACGTGATCCTCAACACCATCATCGCCGATGCGTTGAACGAGATCGCCTCCGAACTTGAAAAGGTGCCCAGGGCCAGTTTCAACAAGGGTCTCCAGGAACTCCTCCGGAAGATCATCAAGGCTCACAAGCGGATCATCTTCAACGGCGACAACTACAGCGCCGCCTGGAAAGAAGAAGCCGCCCGCCGCGGACTCCCGAACTTCCCGACCACTCCGGAAGCGCTCAAGGCTCTGGTGGCTCCGGCCAACATCGCCCTCTTCGAGAAATACGGTGTCTTCTCCAAGGTGGAAGCGCACTCCAGATACGAGATCTTCATGGAAGAATACACACGCAAGATCCGTATCGAAGGCGAGCTTTCCCTGAATATGGTGCGGACGATCGTCCTCCCGGTCGGAAGCAAACAGCTTTCCGAACTGGCCAAGACGATCGCCGTGATGACCGGATGCGATCTGAAAGCCGGACTTTCCACTCAGAAAGCCATGGCCGAC
>CAYWZD010000526.1:0-3142 GCA_964462755.1 uncultured Victivallales bacterium
GGATCGACATGCAGAAGCTCTCCCCGAAGGCGGAAGACCTGACCGTCTGGCGGGACGGGAATCTTGCCGGATGCGAATTCAAGCTCAATTATGACGGTGCGAAATTCGTTCTCCGCCTGTATCTCCGTCCTGATTCCCCGGTCCTGTGGGGAACGCTCCTCCCCGCCAAAGACAGCGTGGAGCCGGTGGAGAAAGCGGAAGTCGAGTTCTGGCTGATTCCCTCCAAACTGGCCATGGACGGCAAAAAGGTGATCTGGAACGGCGGGTATGAGCGAATGGCCATCACCCCGGCAAGAACAATCGAACAGAATCCGCAGAGAGTCGCGTTGACTCCGGCCGACGCGTATCTCGTCATTCAGGATAAAAAGTTCGATGGCTCCGGTCCGGACAAGGGACAGGGTCCCTGCCTCATTCTGCTGGAGTATGCCGCCGTTCAGAACGCCGTGCTGAGGGTCAACGACGACTGGACTTCCGCCGTCTACCTGACCCTGAAGCCGGACTTCAAGGAATTCAAGTTCGGCCTCTGGCAACAGGAACCGCCGATCTCCAATGCCGATTTCGCCAAAAAGCTGGAAGCGGAAAAACCGGCCTTTACCCTCTGACGAAACCCGTTTGAAAACGCCGCAACTGAATCATTCTTCCAGCCAGACGGCAAGATCCGCTTCTTTCCGGCGTTCCGGCACGGATTCGAAATTGAACTTGAGAATGGAACAGAGCGCGTCGGACGGCAGTGCCGGAAAATCGGAAATCGTCAGTTTCCCGATCTTTTCATTCCAGTGGAACGGAAATTCTTTTCCTGATGAAAGCAGGGAAACTTTTTTGACCGGGATAGCGATCCGGATCGCCATCGCCGTTTTTCCCGGCCAGCGGAAGATGCACCAGTAGCCGGTATTTCCTTTGCGCGTACACGGTCCCTGAAGATTCAGGTCGACCGTATTCGGCTGGGAACTGCCGATCAGGGCGCAGCTGCCCGCGCCGCAGACTGCCTCGCCGTTCACGGAAAGCCAGCGGCCCAGCGCCTGAATCCATTCCAGTTCCTCGTTGCGGATATGTCCGCGCGGGTCTGGTCCGATGTTGAGAAGATAGTTGCCGCCCTCTTGCGTCGCCTGGATCAGATACTGGAGGAACTGTTCGGAGGACTTCCAGTTCGGATTGAAACGGGTGGAGAAAAAAGGTAATATCTGATTTTGGGAAGAGATTTTTTTCTTGATATTTTAAGATATGAACTTAAGTTCTGAGAATTGCTGGAAAGTGGACAGCATTCTTTTCGCAGTAATAACCGAGCAGGGAGGTTTTCGTGAGCACTGGATATAAAATCCGGGCGGTTCAACTTGATCTGGCCCGACAGATGGAGACGATTGCCGTCATCTGTGAATTCATCGATTTCATTGCGGAAAATCACTATAACACTCTATTTCTCTATCTGGAATGGAGAATCCGGACAAAGACATTCGACCCGGGAAGAAAGGAAGGATATTCCCCGGAAGAACTGCGGAAAATCATCGGGTATGCCGCGAAAAAAGGAATCGATGTCGTACCGGGACTGGCTACGCTCGGACATGCGGAGATCCTTCTGGAACAAAAGAAATTCGCTTCCTATTCCGAACTCCGGGAAGGAATTGCCGGACGTTCGGGCACGGCCGGAAAAAGTCATGTATTCTGTCCGTCGCTCCGGAAGACGCGCGATTTTCTGGAGGCATATCTTACGGAAACCGCCGCGATTTTCGAACGGACTCCGTTCATGCATGTTGGTGGCGACGAAGCATGGGACGTCGGGTACTGTTCCCTCTGCCGTCCGAAAGCACGCACATTCTCGGGAGAGCAGAAACTTTATCTGGACCATTTCAAATTCATTCACAAAATCGTCACAGGAAAATGCGGAAAACGCATGATGATGTGGGACGACATGTTCGAATTTTATCCTGAGGCTCTCGCGGGGCTTCCCCGCGACGTCCTTCTGGTCAGCTGGCAGTATCAGGAAAATGTATGCGGCTGGCAGAGTCATTTCGAGAATCTCCGGTTTTTCGATCAGTTCGCATTGTACGATGGACTCGGGTTCGATTATCTGATCGCTCCGGCGGATTTTTCGTTGTCAAATGTCGTTTCATTTACAGCACATGCGGAGCGGTATCATCCGGCAGGTGCATTGTTGACCTCATGGGAGAAGAAAACATCTCTTCTGTACAAATTTTTTCCGACGATGGCGGCGGCCGGACAGCTTTGGCATGGAACGGAAAACGCCATGGAATCCGCTGTCCGCAGAATTTTCGGGATCGATGATCCCCTGCTTCTTTCCGCGATTGGCCAATATGCCGTTTCCGTCAGGAACACTTCTTCCATCAGTCCGGATTCACTGCTCTGCTTTTCTTTTTTCGGTCCCGACCCGAAACCGTTGGCTTCATTGCAGACATTGCGGGAAGTGCTTTCCGGATTTTCAGGAAAAATTGAAACGGAAATGGGAAAACGGGTTCTGGAAGACATGCTGTTCGGCTGTCAGTTCAAGATTCTTGCCGAACGTTCTGTAATCGCCTGCTGGAAACTCCTCAAAAAACAGGCAGTTGAGCCGCTCGGGGAAATTGCGGAAGAGGTCCAAAGTCTTGGAAAAGAGTATGCCCGGAATGTGATGCTCCGACGCCGCAAGACGGATGCCGACCCGATCCGCCGCATGACTAAATGCTGGCTCGCCGCTTTGCATGATTTTGAGGAATCCGTGCAGAAAAAAGGAATTCTGCGCTGTCTTTTCGCCCTGCCCGACGGGTGGAGCGCCATGTGGACAAAACTCATCCTTCTTTCGGACGGGACTCGGATGGAAATTGGAAACGGATGTTTCAAGCATGGAACGGACACCTTTTTCGAGCGTTATTTTTTCATTCCAGAGAATCTGACGCCGGAAGCGGTCCGGCTGGAATGTTGCGGTTATGCGGGGGAAGGGCTATGCTATCTCTCGGCGGTTACGTCGAAAGGAGAATTCGTTCCGGCAAGCGTGCTTGATCTCTATGGTCACGTGGAACATCCGGAACTGGCGTTGACTCCCGACATCAACTTTGCCTTTCTGGGAACGCGGAAAGTCCGCGACCAGTTTCTAGGCCGTGCCAGAGCGACTGAGCTTCATGGACTTACTCTTTCCCTGCAAATCGTTTCA
>CAYWZD010000527.1:0-3137 GCA_964462755.1 uncultured Victivallales bacterium
GTCTGCGTGACCATTTCCGGAATCACGGGATTGACCTTGCCGGGCATGATCGTGCTCCCCGCCTGAAGGTCCTGCAGATGAATTTCACCGAGTCCGCCCTTGGGACCCGAATTCATGCGGCGGAGATCGCCGGCGATTTTCATGAGGTTGACCGCCAGCGCTTTCAGGAGCCCGGAAACTTCCACAAACACATCATTATTCTGCGTAAGGTCCATCGGATACTCGGCGCGGGCGAGTCCGATACCCGTCAGATCCTGAAGGAGTTCCGTCACGCGGAAAATGTATTTTTTCGACGCGTTGGTCCCGGTGCCGACAGCGGTGCCGCCGAGGTTCGTCTGGCGGAGACGCTCCTCCACTTTGTAGAGACGCCAGCGGTCGCGGGCAATCGCCTGCGCGAACGCCCCGAACTCTTCCCCCAGCGTGATGGGAACGGCGTCCATCCATTCGGTCCGGCCGAGCTTCCTGATGCCTTCGAAAGCATTTTCCTTCTCCTGAAGGCTCTGCTGGAGGGCGGCGCACTCGTCGCTCAGACGGCGCAGAAGCCGGATGGCGGCAATGCGGAGAGCGGTCGGAAACACGTCATTGGTGGACTGTCCGCGGTTGATGTCGTCGAGCGGATGGACGATGTCATAGTTGCCCGCTTTTTCGCCGAGAATCCCGAGCGTGAGATTCGCGATCACCTCATTGACATTCATATGGGTCGAGGTGCCCGCGCCTCCCTGCAGGGCGTCGACCGGAAAGGCGTCCGGAGTTTCACCGGCGAGAAGACGGTCGCACGCGGAAACTGCCGCGCCCCACATCTCCTTGCGGCGGGAATCCGTTTCGAGATGGAGCCACGCCGAAAGCGCCGCCTTCTTCACGATCACATAGGCGCGGATCAGTTCCGGGTGGACCGGGCGGAAACCGAGATCGAAGTTCTTCGTGGCACGTGCGGTCTGAATGCCGTAGAGACAATCCTCCGGCAGAAGGATGTCGCCCAGTTTGTCCGATTCCTTCCGGGTTTCGCTCATGGGTCAGTCCTCCAGAATGGAAAGCAGTTCGGGGAACGGCTGAAGGGAACGTTTGAGGATTCCCTGCACGTAGGCGATCACAATGCCGTAGTTGGTCATGGGAATCTTCTGTTCGTCGGCATGACGGCGGCGATAACGCATTTCACGGTCGGTAAGCATGCAGGCACCGCAGTGGATCACCAGACGGTAGGGGGTGAGGTCTTCCGGAAAATCGCCGCCGGTGGAAAATTCGAATTGGACATCGACGCCCGTATACTGACGCACCCAGCGGGGAATCTTGACCGTGCCGATGTCGTCGCACTGGCGGTGATGGGTGCACCCTTCGGTAATCAGGACGCGATCGCCGTCGCGAAGGGTGTCCAGAACGGCGACGCCCTCGATTGCGGGTGCAAGGACGCCTTTATACCGTGCCATCAGGATGGAAAACGAGGTCAGCAGAATATCTTTCGGGGTATCGGCGGACACCTTGGAGAACACCTGACTGTCGGTGATGACCATCTTCGGCTTTTTCCCGAGCGTTTCGAGGGTGCCGCGCAATTCGTGTTCCTTCACGACGATGGCCGTGGCGTCCGACTCCAGCAGATCGCGGATGGTCTGCTGCTGCGGAAGAATCAGACGTCCCTTCGGAGCGGCCTTGTCGATCGGCACGACGAGAACGACGAAATCGGACGGGGAAACAATATCTCCGACAATCCGGAATTTGGTGTCCTCCTCCTTGCCGAGTTCACCGATCTTCTCTTTGATCAGCTCGATGTTCACTTTCTCCTTGGCGCTGGCGTAAACCGCGCCCGGATACGAGTTCGAGGGAGTCCCGGAAAGGAGGTCGCTCTTATTGAATACGACCAGATGGGCAAGGCTCTTGCGTTTGAATTCCGCGAGAAGCTCGTTTTCGACCTCGGTAAGGCCGTCCCGTGCGTCGGCGATCAGGATGGCGACATCGATCCGGTTCAGCACCTGCCGGGTTTTTGCGATGCGCTTGACACCAAGCTCGCCTTCATCGTCGATCCCTGGGGTGTCGACAATCACGACAGGGCCGAGAGGAAGCAGTTCCATGGCCTTTGAAACGGGATCGGTGGTCGTTCCCTTGACTTCCGAAACGATCGCGAGGTCCTGTCCGGTCACCGCATTGACGATGCTGGATTTCCCCACGTTCCGCCTTCCGAAAAAGCCTATGTGCACCCGGTTCGCGGACGGTGTTGCATTCAGATCCGTTCCCATATTGCATTCTCCCCACGGGACGCTCCGGAAATCTCTCCGGTCCGCACCCGGTAAAATTGTTACGACCGTATCAACGGATACGCGGCTTTCAAACAGCCGCTTGCCAACGAATGGCCGGCAGCGCGTTCCATCGTGTTCCGTAAGATAGCATGGGAAAAGATTGAATTCAACAGAAAAGAGGACTTTGAATGCAAAAAAGAAGAGGCGACGGAAGCCGTTTCCGCTCCCGTCGCCTCAACGCTGTTTCTTACCAGTCCCTGCCCAGAATCCGCTCGACATTGCGATACAGGATATTGCGCATGTCGTCCTCGGTGATCTTCGCGGACACAACGCCGCCGACCGCCTGATATTCGTCGAACCACGGCATATCCGTTCCGTAAAGGATACGTTCGCTTCCGACCGCCTTCACCAGACGCTCGATATGACCGCGGTCGCCGGGAATGGCGGTCAGTTCCAGCCAGACGTTTCCGGCGGTTTCCGTGACGACACGTTTCGAGTATTCCTCATCGCCGTACAAACTGTGTCCGAGGAAAAACTTGATGTTCGGATACTTCTGCGCCGCCTCCAGCATGACCGGTCCGCCGTTGTTCGGGGAACCGCCCCACGTATGGAAGAGGACCGGAAGGCCGCGCTCGTTGGCAAAGGACAGGGCTTTCTCATACGCCTTGTCCGTGACCTTGACCTTGTGATAGTCCGCAAGGACTTTCAGTCCGACGGCATACGGAGCCCAGGAATCGAACTTCTCCAGATCCGCCCTGATCCATTCCGGATAGTGCGGATTGATGGCGACATACATCCGCAGAATGTCCGGGAACTGTTTGCAGATCTCCATGACTTTTTCATTCCGCATTCCGCCCCAGAGCGCTTCGTGATGGGAAAAAACCAGACGCCGGATTCCGATCCGTTTCA
>CAYWZD010000528.1:0-3132 GCA_964462755.1 uncultured Victivallales bacterium
CCTGAACGATTCCCGGAGTGCCGTGCCGGGCGACTCCCGCATACTGGAAGAGTTCATTGTTGATCCCCTTTGCCCGGGGCTTCTGGACCAGCACGAAGTCGGGATTGGTCAGGGCGGGCATGAACTCCGCGGATTGGTCCGCTGATGCCATGTCGTAGCCTTTGTACGCGGCGGGAACGGAGGCGATCAGGATGCCCTTGCCGTCTGAAACGTGCACCTCATCGACATTCAGGAAGAGCCGGGTTTTTTCCAGTTCCTGCTGGGATTGAAGGACTTCCGGATGTTCGTCCAGAATCCGGGCGAAGGCGCGCGCCTTGAAAACAGCGATGCTCCGGGTCAGTTCCTCGATTCTGGCCAGATTGCCCCGTGCGGCGATCAGCTGCTGTTCCGCGTCCGAAATCTTCAGCTGAATCAGCCCGATCGCCGATTTCTGCGCCTGATCCGTCTGGATGTAGTAGGAAAGGGCGAAAATCAGCAGAAAGGCCGAGGCGACGAAGACGAACAGCCATTTCTGGAAAGTTTCTCTCATGCGCGTTCAATCGTCAGGATGTCCGAGAACCCGGTCATCTCAAAGACTTCCATTACAGGTCCGTTCACCTTGACCAGGGTCATTTTGCCGTTTTTCTGGTTCATCTTCTTCTGGGCGTCCAGGATGACCCGCAGGCCTGCGCTGGAAACGTAGTCGATTCCGGCCAGATCCATGACCAGTTCATTGACTTCCGCAAGGGCTTCCGGCGTGATTTCCTCCGCCAGAAGCGAAGAGGTGGTGGTGTCCAGCCTGCCGTTCAGAACCAGTGTGAGTGTGAGTTTGCCGGCTTCCAGATTTTTCGCAATTTTCATTGTTTGGACTCCTTTAGTTGGAGGGTTAACGAATTATTTCCTTGCTTCGCGCCGAATCCGGCGTGGACGGTTAATTTCTGAAGGATCATGCGGGAAAGCTCTCCGTCTTCGGTATCTTCCAGAAGGGGATCCTGCGGAGGGCCGCCGAAAAGAAAGTGCATTTCCACCGCTCCGTTTTCCTCCGAGACGTCGACGGAAATGACGATGTCTTCCGTTTTCGGGAGGAGAAGATTCATCACGAGCTCCTCGATCACCAGCTGGATATTGTGAAGGCGGTGCTGGGAAAGGAGCTGCTTTGCGGCGAATTCCTCCAGTTCCGCGTTCATGCGGTAGATGTCGAAAGCGCGGGACCTGATGACATATTCCCATGAGCGTATCTTGTGGATGAAGGCACGGGTTTTGCGGCGCTGGGGAGTCTCGAAGATCTGCCGGGGCGTTCCTTCCTCGTAAATTTCGCCTTCGTCCATGTAGAACACCCGGGTGGAGACATCCTTTGCGAACTTCATTTCGTGGGTGACGATCATCATGGTCATCCCGTTTTCCGCGAGCTTCCGGATGACTGCGAGCACTTCGCTGACCATGGTGGGGTCCAGCGCGGAGGTCGGTTCATCGAAGAGAACGACTTCCGGTTTCATTGCGAGTGTCCGCGCGATGGCGACACGCTGTTTCTGTCCGCCGGAAAGTTCGTCCGGGTAGGCGTGGGATTTGGCCGCCAGTCCCACCATGGCGAGGAGCCGCATTCCCTCGTCGTATGCCTCCTGACGGTCGGTCTTGAGAAGGTGAACCGGTCCCAGCATGAGATTTTCAATCACCATCAGGTGGCTGAACAGATTGAAGGATTGGAAGACCATTCCCATTTTTCGGCGGATTTTCAGGATGTCCGTGGAGGACGCCAGCAGGTTTTCACCGTCCACGAAAATCTCCCCGCCGGAGGGCGTCTCCAGAAGGTTCAGGCACCGCAGGAAGGTGCTTTTTCCGGTGCCGGACGGACCGATGACCGAGATCACTTCCCCCTTGCTGATTTCGGCGTTGACGTCCCGCAGGACCTCGGTTTCCCCGAAACGTTTGGAAAGATGTTTCACGCTGATCATGATTGCTCCTTCACGCCGCGGACTTTCCTTTTCCGGTGCAGCGGGTCCGTTTTCAGTTCAATGAGGGTCAGAATGGCGGTAAAGCAGTAGGCGATGGCGAAGTAGATGAGCGCGGTGACGATCAGCGGGAAGAAGGCCTCGTAGGTGCGGCTCCGGATGATGTCGCTGATCTTGGTCAGGTCCTGAATGGCGATATAACCGACCACCGAGGTCATCTTGATCGTGGAGATGACTTCCCCCTTGAAGACCGGCAGGACGTATTTGGCGGCCTGCGGCAGAACAATCCGGAAAAAGACCTGGAAGCGGCTGAAGCCCATGGCCCCCGCCGCCTCGATCTGTCCCTTGTCCACAGCTTCAATACCGCTTCTCAGCATCTCGGAGGCATAGGCGGCGAAATTGAGGGAGAATCCGAGGATCGCCACGAAGACGGCATGAATGTCCACACTTCCGAAAACCACATAATACAGAATCATCAGCAGCACCAGAATCGGAGTTCCCTGAAGGGCGCGGATGTAGATTCGCGCCGCCATGGAGAACAGCTTGTGCCGGGAACGCCGCATCATGCACACTCCGAATCCGAGCAGGGTGCCCCCGATCACCGACATTACGGAGATCAGCAGCGTCACATACAATCCCTGAAGAACCAGCTTGTAACGGTCTTCCAGAATGAATGTGCGGTAGAAACTTTCCTTCAACCCCTGCGTGAAAGAAACAAGCTTGCCGAAAACGGGCGGCGCCGTTTTTTCCTTCTTCACCAGCACGACCACGCCTCCGCGATAGGTCGGCTCGGAAAACAGAATGGATTTTTTCCGCTCCTCGGTGACGGTGATGCAGGCGATTGCCAGATCGGTTTTTCCGGACGCGATGGACGGAATCAGCGAAGCGGCGTTCATGCTCACCAGCTCCACCCCGTATCCGAGACGACGGGCGGCGCGGAGCAGAAGATCGACCTCATATCCCATGATCTGGCCGTCCTTGGCATAGATGAAAGGTTCCGAGTCGGGGTTGACGGCGGCTTTCAGGGTTCCCCGCTTGCCCGGTCCGGGATTGACGGCAAGGTGTTTGACGGATTCATCCGTGCCGAACCAGAGGGCGTCGAGCTTGCGGAGTTCTCCGCTTTCGCGCATTTTGCGGATTTCCGCGCTGATTTCGGCGCAAAGCTCTTTCTGTTCGGGGGAGAAGACCATGGCGTAGTCGTCGG
>CAYWZD010000529.1:0-3121 GCA_964462755.1 uncultured Victivallales bacterium
GGGTTCCCCTATGGTCCTTATTCCACGGTCTGTTCCTCCTGCGGGACCCTTTCCAACGGACTCTGCCCACACGCCGTCGCCGCCTGTCTCTACCATGCCAGATATACGATCAAGGACCGCTCCGCGAAAGAGGTCCTTCACGACGCTCCGGCCCAGTACGCGGGGCTGAAGTTCTCCGGGATGCCCGAGCTCCTGACTCAGGTGCTGGCGCCACAGACCGCACAGGTGACCATTACCGCCGAATCCGAATTTCCGCACGTTCCCAGCAAGTGGGAACGCACGATCTTTGCCGTGACCCTGACTTTGAGCGGACGGGAGTATATCGGCAACCTGAACAATCTCCGGCAGCTTCATTTCGGCAAGAACCTCGCGGCGGCCCTGAAACTGGATTCCTTCTCGCTGCAGGACCGTCAGATCATCCGTTTTCTGGCGATCAACGCACAGCAGGAAGGCTCCCGTCTCTCTCTGGACGCCGAGCAGACCGCCGAGTTTTTCCATTGTCTGGTAAGCTATCAGAATTTTACCCGGCTCGGGGAGAAAGTGGTGGTCCACCGCGATCCGGCCGAACCGGTCGTGATGGTCGAACGGGTCCGCGGCGGGTGCATCCTCCGTTCCGCCGTGATCGTGAAGGGCTCGCCCCTCCCGCTCAAGGATGTGAAGGTCATTACCGGCCGCGCCGGATGCTGGATGGGAATGCTGGGCGAATACTGGTGGATTCCCGCACAGATGGATGTGGCCTGGCTCCGCAACTTCCTCCGCACCACGGTCCAGCCCTGCGACGTCAAGGCCGCCAAACTCCTGATCGCCTACAAGAATTCCCTGCCGTTCAAACTCATCGTGACCGGAAGCGTCAAGGTCAAGGAACGCAAGGTCAAGCCCTGTTATCAGGCCGCCCTGAACAAGAATTCCGAACTCGAACTGGAAATCCTCTTCGATTACGGCGGACATCTCTGCAAGGCCGACCAGGCGCGTCTGGCCTCCTCCGGCGGACAGTTCTGGAAACGCAACACGCGCGAAGAGGAACAGCTGGTCCGGGAATTGGTCAACTTCGGTTTCGAAATGCTCTCCGGCAATTCTACGGCGGACGGCGAAACCCGCCTGATCCTCCGCGACCGCGAGGCGGTCGGGGCGTTCATCGATGAATTGGTCCCGCAATGGCTTTCCTGTGGACGCGAGTTCCTGCTCAGTTCCGAACTGGCCAACCTCTGCGGCGATTCCGGCAAACTTGCCGTGAAGACGGAACTGCTTTCCGAAAGTTCCGACGGATACGAGCTTGCCGTCGAACTCAGCGCTTCTTCCGCGCCGGTTCCCTGGCGCGATCTGGTGGCCGCCGCCCGCAACAACGAACTTTTCATCGCCAACGCGCCGGACCGCTTCATCAAGATTCCGCGCGCTTTGCGCAACCTCGCGCTCGCCATGAGCGAAACCGCCCTCCCGAAACACCACCATCCGGCGGAAGGGGAAGGAAAAGTAGAAGGCGAGGCGGTTCCCGCCGCCGCGCCCGTGCTGCGCGATGTTCTTTTCCTGCCGCGTCCCGCCGCCGTGCATTGGGCGGAACTTGGAGCGGAGATCCCCGGAGCCGTCCCGCTGGAGTTTCTCCGGCTCAAAGCCGATATGGAGTTCGCCGCGAAGGAAGCTCTTTCCGGAACGCTTGCGCTCGACAATCCGCTGTTCCAGGGGAGCCTCCGCAAATACCAGCAGGCGGGCGTCCTCTGGATGAAGACTCTCGGCAGCCGCGGCTACAACCTGATTCTCGCCGACGAAATGGGACTCGGAAAGACGGTCCAGACCCTTTCCCTTCTGGCGTCCGACAAATCCGCCAATCTTCCGGCGCTGGTCCTCTGTCCCACCAGTCTTCTGGAAAACTGGGTGCGGGAGGCGGAAAAGTTCGTGCCTTCCTTCAAGGTGCTGGCCATCACCGGCCCCGACCGGGCGAAACTCTGGGAGAACGCGCTCTTCCATGACATCTGCGTTTCCTCCTACGCGCTGGTCAAGCGCGACGCCGAACTGGTCCGCAACCTCCGTTTCAAATACCTGATTCTGGACGAGGCCCAGCACATCAAGAACCCCTCCACGGGCAATTCGCAGATCTGCAAATCCATTTCCGCCGATCACCGACTGGTCCTGACCGGCACCCCGCTGGAGAATTCCCCGGAAGACCTCTGGTCCATCTTCGATTTCCTTCATCCCGGCATTCTCGGAACGCTCTCTTCCTTCCGGCGCAAATACATCAATCCGGTCTCCGCGACGGATTCCCTGCCGGAGCTTTCCGCACGGATTGCCCCGTTCATCCTCCGCCGCAAGAAGGCGGAAGTCTACACGGAAATTCCACCGAAGACCGAACAGCTTCTCTATTGCGAGATGGAGGAGGGACAGCGCGCCCTTTACGATCAGTTCCTTTTCGAAAGCCGGAACAAATTCCAGAAGCTTCGCGCGGGCGATTCCGGAATTTCCCGCTTCGACGTCCTTTCCTCTCTCCTCCGGATGCGTCAGGTCTGCTGTGATCCGGCTCTGCTGCCCGACTTCCGGGAAGTCCGTTCCGCCAAAATGGAACTCCTCAAGGAACTCCTTCTGGAAACCATCGACAGCGGACATAAGGTCCTGCTGTTCAGTCAGTTCACGTCCCTGCTCGCGATTGTCCGCCAGTGGCTCGACTCCGAAGCCATCCGCTATGAATATCTGGACGGTTCTACGCATGACCGCATGGACCGCGTGGACTCCTTCAACAATACGCCCGAGATCCCGCTCTTCCTGCTGAGCCTCAAGGCCGGCGGATTGGGACTGAACCTGACTTCCGCCGACACGGTGATCCTCTACGATCCGTGGTGGAATCCCGCCGCCGAGGCGCAGGCCACCGACCGGACGCACCGCATCGGCCAGACCCGGAGCGTCAACTGCATCAAGCTTCTGGTGAAGGACTCCATCGAGGAAAAGGTGCTGGACCTCCAGCGCTACAAGGCCGGGCTCTTCAACGATCTGGTCGAAGCCTCGACCGAATCCGCCGGTTCGATGAATCTGGAAGACTTCGAGTTCCTCCTCCGCGAATAATCCATTTACTTTTCTTCCTTATACTAATTCGCCTTCAAACATAGATCATCCAGTCAAAAAGAGAGAATAATTT
>CAYWZD010000530.1:0-3109 GCA_964462755.1 uncultured Victivallales bacterium
CTTCCTTGCGGATGTCCAGAACCGTGCGGTAGGTCATGTTTCCGGAGTAATACGGGAAGCCCTGTTCCACCCAGTCGCCGACCGAGAGCGCGGCGGGCGCGGCGGTGAGCGTATCGCCCCGGACGCCGAATTCGCCGAGAAGGAAGAGGCTTTCCAGACCGGGCAGATACTGGTGATATTTCGATTGGAGAACGATCGTGTTTTTGCCGGTCTTGAGGAGTCCCGGCTTCAGGGCGAGTCTCCGGATGCAGATGTCGCACCAGAATCCGGCGTCCTTTTTCTCCAGTTTCTTTCCGTTGACTTCGATTTCGTAGAACTCGGGACGTTCCACGGCCAGATAGCACTCGGAAGCCGGGATCGTCTCACAGTCGAAAGTGTATTCCAGTGTCAGATCGAGCACTTTCTTCGGAGTCGGGGCTTTCGCGTTCAGCCACGGCTGGACCATCGCGCCGCCGCGCGCCTCGACGCCGAGTTTCTCTTGCCGGAGTTCATCGTCGATTTTCATGATGAACTTGATGTCCGACTTTTTGCCGCCGTCTACGGAACAGCGGGCCTGATCCATTACCAGCACGTTGAAATCGTCCGGAGTGAACGACCAGCCTTTTTCAGGCAGGGGTTCGGCGGCGCGGCCGGAGAGGATGACTTCGGGTGCGGACGTGTTGGCAATATTGTCCGCCGTGAGGAAGAAAACTCTGGATTGGAGCGGAGCGAAGGAGGTTTCGAAGGAATGGACCCCGCGTGCGAAGGAGCTCTTGACCTTCCAGATTTTGCCGGTGGAGAGGTCGAGTTCGAACACGGATGCGCCGGGTGCTCCGCAGACTTTGACTTTCGCGGAGGGGAAGGCCAGTTTCCGGTCGCGGACGAGACCGTATTTCATCTGTTCGTCGCGGAATTCCTCCGCATGGTTGCAGAGGAAGAGGACGGAATGATCGTCGGCCTTCTTGAGGAGCGAAAGGACCGGTCCGATCTCGCGGCCGTCGGGAGTGGTTACGGAGACCACCCTTGCGGATGCGCCGACCTTTTTCCCGAGGGTGTCTTCGGTCACCTTGGTGAACGCGGCGTAGGCTTTGACCGCCGCCGCGGATTTCTCGCCGTCGATGAGTTCCGGCGGATTGCCCATGAAGAATACTTTGCCGCCCTTGTCCGCGAAGCGCTTGAGAAGGTTGAGCGTGGATTTGCGGAGGGTCCGCATATCGGGGAGGAGCACCGTATTGTAGGAGGCCTTGTTGACGCCGATCCTTTCCCCGCGGACGGCTCCGAGGCGCGAAATCATTTCCTCGTCGCCGAAATCGAAGTCGATGTTTTCCGAGAGCAGGAGGTTGGTCAGATGGATCAGCTTTACCGCTTCTTTTTCCATCGGAGGGGTGCCGTTCTCCGAGGGAATGAAGACGCCCCATGTGGATTCGATCGGGTGGATCACGAGAAGTTCGCGCTGTTCCTCGCCGTCGGAAAGGGCGGCTCCGAGACGCCCGAAATAGGATTCGACGGTGTCGTAGTAACGATACCACGGGGATTGGTAGGAGATGCTCGCGGGGTAGTCGCGCTTGGCTTCGGCGGCCATGGAGTACCAGGCCAGATGCTGACAGCGGTAATTGATGCCGAGGGCATACTGCCAGTCGCCGCAGGCCTTGTGTCCGGCGAAGGGGAAATCCCACCCGGTGCAGCCGTAGGTTTCGGAGAGCCGGCGCGTGCGTCCGAACTGATGTGCCACGGAGGAGCACTGCTTGGCGGTGAGGAAGATGCCCCAGTGTTCGGTCAGGAGGTCGATGCCGGGAGTCTGCATGAATTCGTAGAAACGCATGGCGGTTCCGACGATATGGGTCTGGGAGACGACATTGTCTTCGCAGAGGACATGGCCGGTCATCTCCAGTTTATTTTTCTCGCACCAGTCGCCGATCTGCTTGGAGAAGGCGTGGACGAAAAGTTCGGTGCAGAGGTCGCGGAAGTTGAGACGCACTTTCGAGAAGGCCGCGCCGTCGACCCGGAAGAAGAGTTCGGGGAGATGATCCAGAAGGTCATAGCCGAATTTGGCTTTGAAACGCTCGGGAATGGAGGCGGTCCACGCGGTGACGTTCTGTCCGCCGTGGAGATAGTTGGGTTCGTCGGTGAAGATGCCGGGGATGCGGGAACGGAACTTCTTCGAGACTTCTTTGCGGTAAGCCTCGTGTGTGACTTCGATGAATTTCTTCACGGCCTCCTCGTTCATGGTGTCGAGGTAGGTCTGGCCGTTGTACCAGGAGGACAATTCGGCCTCGTGGACCGAGAATGCCAGCACTTTTTCGCCTTTGGCGGGCTTGTCGTTCTTTGCAAGACGGCGGACTTTGGCCGCTTCATTGCCGTTCACCTTGGCCGCGAAGAGGGCCAGCAGTCCTTCCTTTTTCGCGGGGAGGGAATCCGATATTTCCACGCTCAGGTGGCGATGGCGGAATTTCGGATTTTTCGTGACCAGTCCTCCGGCGGCTCCGGACGGCCAGCGGTCCTCGTCGTAAAGCCACGCCATCATGTCCAGTTTTTCGGCCTCGTCGACGCATGCGCGGACGCATTCGAACCATTCCTTGCCCAGATAAGGGGTATTCAGCCCGACACGCGAGTGCATGAAGAACCCGCCGAGTCCCATTTCCTTCATCAGCCGGATCTGACGGCGCAGTTCTTCCGGTTCGAGTTTGGCGTTCCACGCCCAGAAGGGGGCGCCGCGATATTCGCTTCCCGGATTTGCAAATTGTTCCAGAACCTGCGTAAGCATACTCTTCATTCCTCCTGAAAATAGTGGGTTTGCGAGATACTGTAGCATAAATTTTTTTGGAATCCTTCACTTTTTTCAAAAAAAAGTAGCATTTTCTGACATTTTCAATGTTTCCTCTTTGCATCCGCATGAATCCGGAAAGACCACAGGCCTGGAACCGTCCATGCATGAGTTTGGAAAAATGTCTTTTGAGCGAGGTGTGAAATATCTTTTGAAAAAACAAGGGCCCCGTCTGTGAAAAAAAATTGACAATTCGGCAAAGAGAGGATAAATTGTCGGATAATCATGGAGGCCGGTTATGCCGAGAGAATGCAGAATAACACGTAAAACGCGGGAAACGGACATTGTTGTCTCCCTGAATCTGGA